>NZ_BAAJYR010000004.1:0-73394 GCF_057546605.1 Acidovorax sp. KPB24-03
GCGTTCTTGCCCAGCAGCGCCTTCGGGTCGATGCTTTTGCTGTCGCTCAGCAAATCCAGGTCAAGACAGAACAGTTGGCTGATGGCTTCCTTGCCCTGCAACTGCCGGAACTGCAATTGCTCTCCCAGGGGCGTTTGGATCGTGACGCGGCGGGTCATTGGTATGCGGACCCGCAATGGGGCCTGGTGGCGTTGAAACGGCGGCGATCATATCCCGTCAGATGGAATATCGAGCCATTTCTCCCTTGCACCAGACCTGTCTAAATGCGTCCAAACGTAACTATTTCGCCAGTTTGATATGAATTGTCACAATTGACCGGATCGCGGTGGCCGATCTGGCGCGCAAGGGTGCGCGCCTTGTCCCGTTGCTCTGCACGGATGCAGTCCGCCAGTTCAGTCCAGGGCATTGAACGCCAAGGGCTCGATCCCGCGCGCCCGGTCGATCTTCTCAGCCACTTTGAAGGCGGCCTCCAGTTCGCTGATACCGAACTCCTGCATCAGTTGGAAGCGTTCGGCTTTTTCCTCCGGCTCGGTCATCGCCAATGCGAGGTACAGGCTGGGCGGCACGGCACGGAACAGCAGTTCCATCGATTTGGACAGGATCACGCCCTCGGTGAACTTGCCCGCCTCCTTGCGCGCCGACAGCATCAGGGCCTTCTGGGAGGCGTTCAACTCCCGAAACCGTGCGATCTTCTCCACCTCGTCGGGCGGCATGGACAGGCAGATCCACCACTCGATCATGTTGAGCATTGGTTCCGCCGCCTTGGGCAAATCGTCCAGGTTTTGCGTCGCCAGCCAGTACCAGGCGCCGAGCTTGCGCCACATCTTGGTGATCTTCACCACATAGGGTGCCAGCAGCGGGTTCTTTGTGATGGCGTGCCCCTCGTCGGTCACGTTGATGATCGGCCGACCCAGGAACTGGTCGCGCTCGGCAATGTTGTTCACCGTGTTGATGAGCGAGATGTAGGCGATCGACAGCTGAGCGTTGTAGCCTTCGCGGGCGAAGGTGGCGAGGTCCACGATGGTGATGTCGGCCTCGGGCCACGGCGTGCCTGGCCGGTCGAACATTTCGCCATCGACCCCCTGGCAGAACATGTCCATGGCATCGGCCATTTCCAGCAATCGCGAGCGTCGGCTTTCCGGCAAGGTGCTGTCACGGCTGCGCTCTCGCAGCGCATCGCGCACGTCTCGCGTCAGTACGGTGCGCCGCTCACTGGTACAGCGCTGCGCCGCATCCAGAATGCATTGGCGGATCAGGCTGCGGTCGGCGCGCGTCATGCGGGCCTCCTCCTTGTCTTCGCCCCCCGTGATCATCAGGCGGGCAGTGATCTCCAGTTCGCCCAGGACGTCACGTTGTTCGTCGTGATCGGCGGCGTGGTCTGGCTCTTCCCTGTCCTCGTCCAGTGCATCGGCGTCCAGGGTCTGCACCTGGCTGGGCGTATCGACCAGGCGCCAGGCATCGGCAAACGGAGCCAGGCTCACGCCCGAGCCCGGAGACAGCTTGACGCGATGCACCGTCAACCCGAGCCGCTTGGAAAAGTCGCCGAACAGGCCGAAGCTGTTGCCCGCTTCCACGATGAACAGCCGTGGCCGGTAGATCGCGGTGACCTGGTTGAGGATGTTGTTCAGCGTGGCGCTCTTGCCCGAGCCGGTCGGCCCGAACAGGAACAGGTGGGCGTTCATCTGCCGATCCAGGCGATTCAACGGATCGAACGTCACGGTCCCGCCGCCACGATTGAAGAAGGTGATGCCGGGGTGGCCCGTCCCCTGGCTGCGGCCCCACACGGGTGCCAGGTTCGCCGCGTGCTGTGCGAACATCAGCTGCGTGTACCACTGGCGCTGATCCTTGGCCGGGTCATAGACGCACGGCAGCCAGCGCAGATAGCTGTTGAGCGGGGCCACCTCGTCCTCTTCGCGCACCGGCTGCAGGCCCGCGTTGAGCAACACGTTGCCCAGGTGCACGCCGCGCGCGTCGAGTTCGGCCACATCGCGTCCTCGCAGGTAAAACGCCATGGAGGCGCGGTAGAGCTTGTGCGAGCTGCCGATCAGGCCGCGCGCCTGCCGCACGTCCTTGAGCGTCTGCTCCGACGCCAGCGTCTCGCCGACCGCCTTGCGGGCGATCTGGTTGAGATGGGATTCCAGAATGTCCTGCGGCGTCACGACCAGCGTCAGGCACATCACGGTGTCCTCAGGCATCTGGTCCATCAGCGCGTTGATGGCATCGCCGCCCTTGCGGGTCTCCCCGGTGACGTGGCCCGTGGCAGGCGGCAGGCGAAGCCGGTCCAGCACGATGGTCCGGTGCGGCATTGCGTCGAAATACCAAAGACCGTTGTCGGCATCCGATCGCGGCTGGCCGAAGAAGAGGCGTTGCGCGAAATCCGTGCCGCTCGCCATCTCGATCTCACCGGGATCGGTGGATTCGGGATAGGCCGCCAAGCGGTAAAAGCGCTCGCGGTCCTCGGCGCTCGGCCCCAGCAGGGGCGGGCAAGGGTTGAACCAGCGCAGCAGCCATGCATGGATGTCCGCAGCGGCCAGGCGGCGCGATTGCACGCCGGCATTGGACAGGCCACCGACCAATCGCTCGCAGATCACGTTCAGCGCCTGCTCCGGTGACTGACCCCTGCGGGCCGCGGTCTGGTGAACACGCCGATAGGCGACGAGACGCACGCGGCGGGTCTGCCCGCGCCAGGGCAGGCGCGTGACCGTGTGGTCCTCGAACAAGCCCCCCGGCTTGGCCACCGCCCGCAGATGATGGGCCAGGAACCGCAGGTAGAACGCGCTGAACGCGGTTCCCTGCGCACGCGGCTGCACGTAGTTCTCCAAGGTCTGCAGGTAGTGGTTCCAGTCCGCCTCGTCCTGCACGTAGAACTGCACCACCCACGGCGATTCGTCGAGTTCATCGAAACTGTCCTGAAGCGCGTTTTCCACGGCATCGCGCGCCTGCATCAGCCAGTCGGCCTCGCGGCCTTCCGTGCCGATCGGCTGCAGCTCGAAGAACGCGGCCACCGAGGTGCCATCCTCCAGCAGCATGCATCGGGAGTCGGGCAGGTACTCGGCCCAGGGCAGCATGTCGGCAAACGATGGGGTCACGTCGTAGAGCGCCTGCTCGTCGGCGACCGTCGCAGGGCGCGTTGCCCGGCCGCGTGGCTTGCCCGGCTCGGCGATGCCTTGCGCCGCCAACGCAGCGACGTGGCGCTCCCAGGCATAGGGCGGCGGCGCGTCCGCGCCAGCGTCGGGTGTGGCGTTGCGGTGGCGCTGGAAGGGCCACCGCATCAGTAGTCCTCGGTCCGTTCTCCGGGCATCGCGTACTGCACCCGCTGGTACAGCGGGAACACGGTGGTGTAGCCCGGAATCGGCACGGGATCGGTGCCCGCCAGATGGGGGAACACGTACATCGCCAGGTCGGGATTGGGCAGGCGGTGGAACTGCCGATCGATCTCGTTGCGTGCCGTGCGGGTGTAACTCGCCTGGCTCGCGGGCGCTGCCTTCACGTCCGCTTCGGTGAGCGGGCGGCGCAGCGACTGCCGGGCGTCGAGCAACGGCCCGGCCTGTCGGCCTGCGCCCGCGCTGCCGCCGGTTTCCGCGTTCCAGACGTCGAGCATGGTCTGGTCGTCGTGGGGAAGGAGTTTTTCCTTGCTGGTCGAGCAGCCCGCCAGCGCGAGGGCGGCGAACAGCGCCGCCATGCCGTTAATCCAGGTCCTGCGCATGCAAGGCTCCTCCGAGGCGATGATCGACCTTGCGGCCCTTCGGGTCGTAGTCGATGGTGAGGGGTTGTTCGAGGTGCACGGCCACCTTCGCGCCGGGCCGGACATAGACGGCGGCGAAGGCCTGGCCATAGAGCTTGTTCACCCACTGCGACATGTCCTGCACGCCGCCGGCGAGGATGCGGCCCATCGCCTCGTTGCCGGAGATGCCGACCGTGCCCAGCGAGCCGTTGTTGTTGGCGACGACCGCGACACTGCCATTGTCGGATTTGATCAAGGAGGCGACACCGGCGCCCGCTGCGGTGATGAGCGATTGCGTCCCCAGATACTGCTGTGCATTGCTGCGCCGTTCGCCGCTGACGCAGGGGATGCCGTAGGGATCGCTGATCCAGCCCAGGCCTTCCCGCGTCCCACCGCTGTCGGTATCGCCATTGTCTTCACCCGTGCCGCTCTGCTGCCCATTGCCGGACCCGCGCCCGCGATCCTGCGGCACGGTGCGGATGGTGCCATCGGCGAAGACGAAGGTGACCGAGCGGATCTGGCCGCGCACGCATGAAAGGGTCCAATCGCCGGAGGCCGTGCCGCTCACCACGGCCCCTGCGACGTCGGGAATGTCGATGCCGTTGGCCGTCAGGTTGTCCGGCCCGATCAGCACCTTGAACGGATAGGGGTCGTTGACGGTGCCATCCACCGGCACACGCCCGATCAACGCGGTCATCGCGATGGAGCCCATCAGGGTGGCGTTGGTCGGCACGGTATAGACCGGCTTGGCGGCGGAGACTTCTGGCGCCTGTCCGCTAACGTCCGTGGTGTGATCGGCGGACGCCCCGTTGGCCTTGTCCATCCCGAACCGGGTGGGGAAACTGAAATTTTGATCGGACACACCGCTCTTTTTGTCGCGGCGCGCATCGTCGGGTTCGATCCAGCGCATGCCTTGCGCGCCGGGCGCGCCCTTGGCATCCGGCTCCAGTCCGAGACCCACTGGAAGGTCGGCATCGCCGCTTTTTCCGGCCAGCCCCTCGATCTGGCGCTGCACCTCCTGCAGCAGGCCTTGCGCCTGCTGGCGCTCGCCCGCGACCTGATCGCGGTCGGTGCGCAACTGGTTGCGCTCGGCGTCCAGCGCGCTCTGGATGCGCCGGTCGATCGCGCCTTCGCGCTGGCGCAGCCGCTCGTTCTCGGCCTGCTGGGTCTTGTTGTCCGCCAGGGCACCCTGCAGTTCGGTCCGCAACTGCTTGACCTGGCCGACCAGGGTCGCCACGGTGTCGCGCGGCGTGTCGGCATCGATGCCCAGGGTCTTGGCCTCCTCGGCGGTCAGCCGGGTGCCGGGCGGGCGGGGCGACGACGCGCTGCCGCCGGAGAACAGCTGGATGCCCGCGAACACCAGCACCAGCGCCAGCGGGACCATCAACCACTTGAGCAGGCCATTACTTTTCATGGGAGGCTCCCTGCGGGCGCTGGGCCGGTTTCGGAAGGTTGGCGGCGGCATCGATCCGGCCGATGGCGGGCAGCAGCGATTGCGCGAGGCCATGCCCCTTCGTCACCAGATAGACGACCGAGGTGTCGTCCGGCTGGCCGGCGGGCCCCAATGTCCCGTGCTGAAAGGTGGCCGTCACGAAGTCGCCCACCAAGTCCCGCGGGTCCAGGCTGAACGTGCCCGGGGAGCCATTGCTCAGTTGCACCGCCGTGACCCACAGGTCATCGAGCCGCCAGGCCGCCAGGGCCCGCGCCCGCACCGGGACGGTCGGCAAGAGGGTCTCCAGCGCCAGGTGGCGCGGGAGGTTCACGCGCGTGATACCGCTCAAGGGCTCGACGGTGCGCAAGGGGGCATAGAGGTTCTGCGCGGCGTACCGGGTCAGAACGACGGGGATCGGCGTCTCGCGCGGCGTGCGGGGCGATGATCCCGGCCCTTCGGCGGCATCCTCGATGGTTGCCGCAGGTTTTGCATCGCCGTAGCGCACGGCGGCGGCATCGGCCTCGACGATGCGGACCGGCTCCAAGGCCGGCTGGCCAACCCCGGCCGTTTCGGCGGCGACATCCAGCAGTATGAGTGCGCCGGTATCGGCGTCCTGCAATTGCAGCCGGGTGGGCTCGATCGGTTCGCTGGCACGCAGATAGATCGCGCCGCCCGCGCTTTGCACCCGCAACCGTCCTTCCAGCGATGCCGGCACGCCTACGCGGATGTTGCGGTCGATGAAGACGACACGCTCCTGATCGACATGCAGCGGCACCGCCAGGGGAAGCCGCTCCCAGCGCATGATTTCCAGCGCTTGTGCCGGGGCGGCCAGATAGGCCGCGGTCAGCAGCAGGCCGATGGACCAACGGTTGTGTCTCATGGTGTCTCTCCCAAGGCGCCACCGAGCACCCCCGAGGGCCGGCCAGGGGCGGGCGCAGGTTCGGGCGTGGCGATGCGTTGTGGCGGTGTGCTGTAGCAATCCAGCGCCAGCCCGAACGGGTTGCGTTCGGGATCGATGTCCGAGCGCGCGACCTTGAGCGGGTAGCGCACCAGCGCGCGCTTGACCTGTTCCGCTCCGAAATACTCGTCGGCCGTCACATCCAGCGTGACGAGCCAGTCCCGTTCGGACATGGTTTTGACGCGCAGCGCGGGATCGCTGCCATAGCCGCGCCCCGGAATCTCGTAGATGCCGCGCACGCGCTGGCGCAACTCGCCCGCCGCGCGGCGCAGTTCGTAGTCGTGCAAAAGGAAGTCCTGGCAGGCCGGCGTGAGGTAGGGCGACAGCGCACGGATATTGCGCGCATAGTCCTCGTCGCCATTGGTCGGCCAGCGCTGGAGCTGCTGCCAGATGTAGAACGTGAACGCGTACACGCTCTCCGGTGGAACCTCCCACCATTTGCGGGTGCTGCCCGACCGGAGGTCCGGTGGCACATGGATGGTCAGGTTGCGCGGCGAGCTCCACCAGCCCGCGCCCATCACCAAGGCGATGAGCAGCAGCGCGCCAGCGCCCAGGCGCAGGGTCTGGATGTGTGCGCGCAACTGCGTGATTTCGTTCTTGAACCGGCTCACGTCGTGGTCCTCCGGGTGCACCACCAGCCCGAGCGGATCACCAGGCCATCTCCCCCGAACAGCCAGGCCAGCGCCGGCTGGTGGCGTGCGATCCACCACTGCATCTGCCGGTACAGCCAGGTATCGGGCCGACCGCGCTTGTGACGACGCAGGACACCGCCGCCGACGAACACGCCGACCGCGATGCCCAGCACGATGGCGGTGGGCACGACGGCGATCGAGGCGGCGAGGAGGGCCAGCGGCACCCCCATCGCAAACCCCGCCGCGCCCGACAGTCCGGCGCAGACCCATAGCTCGTCCGCCGTGAGGCCCCGGACCACCACGGGATGGCGGTTGAGCCGGTGCGGAAGGAATGCGACCGTGCCATCGGGCCGGACATCGTGCTCGGCCATGCCCATGCCCTCACAGAATCCCGGTGGCCTTGGTGAGCAGCCAGATACCGACGACCAAAAGCACCGCACCGACCGCCACGCTCAATCCGAACTGGCCCCAGGTCTTGCGGCCGTTGTGGATCTCGGCGTAGGTGCCGTAGGCGTGGTAGCAGACACCGATGAACATGGAGGCGACGACGAGCAGCGCCACCAGCATCACGATGTCGTAGGCGTAGTTGCGCAGCGTTTCCATGATGCCGCTGCCCGCGCCGCGGGTGGGGTCCTCCAGCGTGGCAACCCCTGGGCCTGCGCGAGTGAGGACAGCAGCAACGCGGGAATACTGGCCCGCGCCGAAAGGCGCACGGGCCAGCGGAGGAAGGAACGATGGGAGGGGACCGGATGCATGGTGTCCTGCCTTTGCGTCAAGAGAGAAGGAAGAAAGTCAGCACGAGGTACATCGCGACGAAACGCATCGCGACACCGAGGAACTGACGCTGGGAAATTCGTTGCTCCGACCAGCCGACATAGGCCGTGCGCAATGCCCACACGCCCCACAGCAGCAGGATGGCGAACACGGCCCCGACCAGCAGGCCGAGGGATGCGGAGGCATCGAAGCCCCCATTGGCCTGGAATGCGGACAGTTGCTGGGCCGTCATCGCTCGCGCTCCTGCCCGGCGTCCTGGCGGTAGTCGCCGGAGAGAGCAGCCGGGTCGCGCGGCTGGGCGCGCTGCGGGCTGAGGTAATCGCGGATGCCGGCGCGCACGCGCCGCAGATCGGCATTCAGGCGCGGGTAGTCGAAGTGGTATCGGGCAGGAACGCCGGGCGCGGCGGTGGCGGATTGACCGACGAGGCGATCGATCAGGTCCAACTGGCGAACGATGGCGGCGAGGCGCTCGCGCTCGATCTCCGCGTCATCGGCTGCAGCGGCCTGATGTCCCGTGAACAGCAAGCAGGCGAACAGGGCCGCAGCGAAAGCGGGTCGCCATGCCAGCGTCGATCTGTGGGTTCGATCCATCGTGCCATCCCGTCTGATGCGAATGGCTGGATGCTGCGGACTGGCGCGTGAAAAGTCCGCGATCTATCGGGAATGTGCCGTCACCACTTTCTTGTGCGACGACAGACATACGTTTCTGTCGATACCTGGGCGATACCGCCTGTTCCCCCCCGCAAGCGGTCGGGCTTCGCAAATCCTGATGTGAATTCGCCTGCCTTCGATCAAGATTTCCACAGCTTGGAATATCGTTTGTTTCCCAACACAGTCAGTCCACTTGCCTTCGTGTATTGCGTATTCGCAGCGGACTGACGGCCATCAAACGAACCAAAGGAACCTATTTCTCGCGACATCCCACCCCGTCTCGGCAAGGACTCGACAAACTCAGGAGCAATCTCGGATTGCATTCCGGCGTCATCGAGGTAATCGCCCAAAAAAAAAGACGCAAGCCAATCGGGCCTTCCTTGCGTCTTCCGTACCGCAGATCGGTTAGCAATGCCGCGTAGAAACCGCAGCGCTCATGGCCCGTATCGCAGAGCAAACCGCCAAGGCGGATTTCGTCATCCCCTTCCTGCGGGAAAAGAACCGGCGCTTTAATTTTCAGATTGTCATTGAAACGGAGAATTCTCATTGCCAAAAATCAACACGCCCGCCTTACACCCATCTTTTTCATCGAGCATCACATCTCTTGGCGACAAAAAATCTGACCTACCAGAAAGAAAGGAAATTTCACACCACACCCTTCGAGCAAGAACCGGCCCATCCACCTATGAGCATCAAGGCACTGTCGGAAATTTAACATCGCAAGCTCTAAGAAAAATAACACAGGTTCAAGAAAAGAAAATCCAAGTCCAGCAAATTGCCAAATTATGGGAGCACGCAAGGAAAGCGAAAATACAGGGCAATGACATTCACAAATATATCGAACAATCAGCATTCGCTCCGCGGCAAGATGGGAATATCGCGCAAAGATTTGCAGAGGGTCATCCAGCGCTGATACGTACGCTCAGATTTTATAAAGATAACGAAGCGACTAAAGAGTTTGGAGCCTCTGGCAAAACACCAGCAAAACGTGAAGTGGACACACTGACAAACCGGATCACTGGCCGCGATATAGTCATGACCCCTGCTTCGGCAATCGTATCTGGGGCAAAGGCCAACACGATTTCTCTGATGAAAAAGCCTGATCGGCCAAAGTGGAAAGGGCTTCCGTCCATTGTCTCCATGCCCGAAAACAGAACCCCTCCCTCCCTATTCGGACAGATTTCAAAGAGACCGGGATTTGGTGATGTGCATTCTTTCAAGTCTAACGAAGGTTTCGATGCCGAATATGCGCGAAAAAGCGCTTCGATGAGTCATTCCCAGAAGTTAGAAATGCTGGAGCGAAAAGTCAAAAAATACATTAAAACGGACCCACACCGTCAGAATTCTGATTTTTCGCACTCCATTGAAGAATTGGTGCAAAACATGCAGATTTTTCAGTCAAAGCAACCTGAATCTATTTTAAGACACAATGAATATTGCGCCAAATTAGAGGTTTGGGATGCCCGGGCACTGGAAGTCGGAAATTCTCCAAGCGTGGCAATCGCCACCTTGTTGGAGTTCAATTTAGAAATGGCAGCCCTTGCGAGAGATTTGGAACAAGAAGGGCCAGAAGGGAAAAATCTAATCGATTTCCTGAAGCGTCAAGTGTCATGGACCGAATCCGGGCAGGTGCAAGACTTGGCATCTAGCCTAGAAAGCCTGAAGCTGATCTCCAAGGAAATGCGAGAGGCGGTGTTGGCCGATATTACTTCAAATCTCCGCAAAGGGATATCGCTTTGTACTTATGAATTCCAGGAGGAGGGAAGTGCCATACGTGCCTTGAGTTTGCGAGATTTCAAAGCCAGCGAAATATTAACTGGCTTGGAACTTTTTCTTTCATCTAAAATGCAACATCTACCTACGAGAAGTCATTTTCTTTCAAGGCTTTAATTCTCCAAGCCTTTATCATGAAACCTCCAATACCATTGCTCAGCAGTAATTCGACCTTGCTGAGTAACTTTAGCAAATCTCGATCGAATGAGCAGTCGAGTGATCCGCAATCACCCCAATCCCGCGTGCTGCACAGCTCGCATATCGATGTTGTAGGTCGTTCCAGTTCAAGCAGCACTATGGCACCCAGAATACCAATGCCAGAGGTGAAAATGGGTGTTGCCATAGCTTCGCCTAGCCCCGTTAATGACACGTTCAGCAGCGCCACGATAAACAGATCGCCTTATGTCGTGACTGAACAAACGCCATCTGCCATTCGTCAGTTTCTCTCTCGGTCATTGTCGAACAACCGATATTACTCCATTTCCCACTTGCATCGCAGGGCAGAGGTCTATCTCGCGAACATCGGAGCGGAGAAGGCATTGATTGATACCGCTAGCCTCGCCCTGAAAGACCCCGCAACTCCTGCTGCTCAGCAGTCGGCATGGCTTTGTCATTTGGAACGCGGGCTTTGGGAGTCGGAAGAAGCGCTGGAGAGCAGAGATCGTCAGCGGCTCGGGGACGAAGCCCAAGGTCACATCGCTCCCTCCGACGACTCCCCTTACAAGCGTCCTAAAGCGTGGACGCCCTCGCCTGCGTCCAGTGCGGCATTCGCAATGATGCTCAAGGGTGAATCCGGCCCATTCACATGGGCACAAGCTCAAACAGGATTTGAAACGGCACAGGAGGGCCAACTGTTAGCGGGCCGTTTGAAACTTCAAGACCGCGTAACTTTCCGTGCTGAAAATCGCCACGATGCCACTCGCTCTGGGACTCATCCCACGAAAACATTGAATGGAGCCGATCTATCGCATGACACCGGCACGCACTTGAGAGACGCGCTTGGGGTGCCTGTCATGACCGGGACCTCGGGCTCATCGTCAGATGTGGCCATTGCCATGCGATATGGCGCGCAGAAAGCCGAAAGCTCCTGGGCAGCCCCTGGCTTATCTCAGGAAGAGGCAAAGAAAGCCCTGATCGATTTAGCCCTTCATTTCTTTCGCACCGAAGGCTCGAACCCGCCTGCGGTGCTGGCCAAGGGAATGAATGGGGTGCGAGCCCAACTCGGGTTGCCGGACAAGCAGGTAGACGCTGCCGAGGTTTTCGCCCACAGTTACCCTGAAATCCATGCCGCAGTATCGCTGACAGTTGACGGCATCGACCCGCGCGACCCGGTTGCCGTCGAGCAAGCGCTGAGGGAATACACGCTGCAGGCCAAACGACGGCTGGACGGAGTAAAACTCGTGAGCGGTCTGTCGAGCAAGCTCTGAGGGAATACACACGACAGGCCAAACGACAACTTGATGCGGCAAAACTTGCGAACGATCGGTCTTGACGATGCAGTTCGCCGATCAAAATCTTGAGCCTTGACCGACTTTTATCGCTGGCCCGTGTAAAGAAATTTCTCGCATTGGGTAGATGTAAAAAACTCGTCGATGTAGAGCAGACCACTATCTGCCAACTCGGCAGAGAATAGAAGAGGCGATGGTTTTTCGTCCAAGCCTGGGATGGTCGGTTTCTTCAAAGAAGCGCTGAATGGTCCCATTAACTGATACCGTTGATATGGATTGCCAATGCCAAGTTTCTCAATTGATTTAGCCGCAGAACGTATCGTCGAAAAACGATCTCAGAACAATTTCGAGGAAGTTGTCCGATGCTTTGCCACAGGCTGCTATCGCAGCAGCATCGTGATGCTTTGGACCGTAGTCGTCTGCGATCTTGTCTATAAATTGCAAAACTTGCGTGACATGCATGGTGATGTGCAAGCGGACAAGCTGCTGAAGGACGTTGAAAAAAAAGCAGCTTGATAATCCGTCCAATCCGGAGTGGGAGCTCTATCTCCTGAATGAGGTCGTTTCGCGCACCAAGTTGCTGGAAGCGGCCGAGCATATTCAGTTGCAAGGACTACAGAAACTCCGCCACCTATCGGCGCATCCTGTTCTTACTGGAAGCGACCTTTTGTTTCAGCCGAGCAAGGAGACAGCGCGTGCCAACATTCGCACCGCGCTGGAAGCAGTGCTTCTCAAACCGCCGTTGTTTTCTAAGAAAATAGTACCCGCTTTGGTGGCGGATATTGCCACCAACAAGGCGCTTCTGATTTCAACCGGCAAGCTCAAGTCCTATTTGGAGGCCCGTTACTTCCCGAACATGCCCGGGGCAGTGGAGCTGGAATTGTTTCGGTCACTCTGGAAATTCTGCTTCAAACTCAGAAATATTGAGACTGATACACACCGTGATATCAACGTTGTGGCGCTGGGTGTAATTTACGAGCGTAATCCCACCATGTTCCGCGCGGCGATGGACGGCGATCGGATTTATTTCAGCAATGTTGGACCAGATCCAGAACTGCTCGAAGCGTTGATCCATTTCCTGGCGGAGCATCAGTCGCTCTATGGATCACTTAATTCTGCAGCCCATATTCTCCTGCAAGGGCAGGCTGCGGGAGACATCAACCTCAGAATCAAGTCTTGGTTTCAGCACCCGAGCTTCGCTGCGCATCTTGCCGCATTGCATTCAGAAACCGCCGATGCATTCGATGATGCCAGCGAAAAAAAGCTGGGCACTGCTTCTGGATGAATCGGCAAACGAAGGTGTGCTGCAAACTGCATGCGAAATAGCGATAAAAAACTATGGCGCTTGCGTCAATTATGATGATGCGGACAAACGGTTTGGGCGCTTCATCGCGCCAATTCTTGGCAAGGTTGATGCAGCCAGGATGACAGCGCTTTTGAAAGAAATCGACAAAAATTCGCAGATATATGATCGGCGTCGCGCCAAAATTGATCACAGGGAAGTGGTGGCTGCTGCGTCGAATTTGTCCGTTGATACGAGTCCTTATAAGAACTTCTTGGCGAACGTTTGATTGGCGTGTCGTAAGCCGCCACCGAAAAAATCGATGTCGTTACGCCGCCAGCAGGTTCTATAGATATTTCTTGAAGCTGCCCACCGCGATGTTTACCGCCAACCCCAACAGCATCGCGCTGGGCAGCAGGATCAGCAGCGGGCTGACGCTCACGGGCAAGGCCAGATAGACCACCCAAGGCCATACGGCGAGCGGCATCACAGCAGCCTTCGCCCGGTGATAGACGAAACCGGACTCCCGCCCTGCACCGAAGCGCCGGATATCCCGGCGCACCAATCCATCTACCACCCCGACGAAGGCCGCCATCAGAAAGAGCGGCAGGCTGAGCACCAGGACGAGCAGTCGGACGATGAACACCAGCAGCATGAAACCGCTGGCAATCAAATAGCGCTCCGTCCAGACATACACCTGGCTGATGTAGAAGCGGAAATCCCGATGGTTGCCACGGCTGGGCGCGCTGGCCTGCGCCGACGCATCGCGCATCCAGTCCACCAAACCGCTTCGCACGAAGGTCCACTCGTACCCTTGCTCGACCAGCCATCGGCCCGTGCGCCCCGGTTCCTCTACCAGCGCGCTGCGCGTGAAATGCCCCGACAACTGGGCCAGTTCGTCGTTCAGCATGTTCGATGCGTGCCGCCAGCCTTCTTCCGGCCAGAACAGGTGCATGCCCACGCATTCGATGGCGATGCACAGCAACAGCGAGCCGCAGAGGACCCCGACGAAGCGAAACGGCAGCGTGATGACCTGGGCGACCAACCCTTGCTGCTGGTCCTGCTGGCGCCGGGCGGTCGCGGCCGGATCGCTCATGGTGCCGCCACGCTCTCTTGTGCCTCGTCCGCGGCCATGTGGCGAAAGCCGTCCAGCAGATCGGCGGGCAGGGGGGTGTCCTGCAATCCTGCAAATCCCTGGTGTTCCCACCAGTCGCCGGCCTCCACGTAGTGCTGGCGCATGTATCCGGCCAGTTGCTGGAGGTCATTGGGCATCGCTTCGTCGGGATCAGGCTCTGGCAACGGCATCCGGATCTTCCAGAGATTGCCCCCTTCCAGCAACGCAAAAGCCTGGCCCTTGGGGAGACCAACCACATGCGCCGGCTCGATCAGCGGCACGCTGGAGGTGGTGATACGGTCCTGCGTGTTGCTGGTGAACGCCGTCTTGCCATGGATGTCTGAGCTGTCCGTGGCACCGCTCATGACGGACGTGGCGTAAACCTCCACCTTGGGCAACTGCTTCGTGAGCAGTTCGGCGGTGGCCGTCTCGCGCACCCGCAGCATGAACAGGTTGTTGAAGTTGCCCACCACCTGGCCGGCCTTGGCACGGTTGCCGATGCGTGCCTCGATGTCGGAGAGCGTCTGCGTGTAGGCGGTGACCTGGATGCCCGCACCACCACCCTTGTTGACCATCGGGATGAACTCGTCGCCCATGAGTTCGTTGAACTCGTCCGCATGCACGTTGATCGGAATCTTCGCGTTCGCGGATGCACCGGGCAGTCCATCGTCCACGCCGAACTTGTACAGATGCCCTGCGACCGACACCAGGTCGGAGAACATCGAATTGCCGACGGCGGCGGCGACCTCCGCATCGGACAGTGCGTCCAGGCCCACATAGACCACCGCGCGCTTTCGGATGATCTGCATCCAGTCGAAGATCGGCCGCGGGTCCGCCAGGTCCGAATAGTTCGGGGCCAGCAACTGCGCGATCTTGCCGGTGGTGAGTTTTTCCAGCAGCGGCAGCAGGCTTGCCACGATCTTGTCGAAATACGTGCGGTCGTAGCGCACGGCGCTGCGCAGGCCGTCGAGTACCGGGTCGTAGGTCCGCACCTGGGACAGGTACTGCTCCAGCGCTACGACACGTTTTTCCCGACCGATCATGTTGCGGGGAATGTTCTTTTCGTTCAACTTCGCTTCGAGCTGGACGATGATTTCCCAGGCCTTCGGCTCGTTCCGGGCGAAGTAGTGCTGGGCATACTCGATGAACAGCGCATCGATGTTCACGACATGCCGCTGGATCAGCAGGTAGTCGGGGCGCTGGCCCAGTTCCACCAGCGCACGCGCGATGATGTTGACGAACCGCCAGGCGAATTCGCGGAAGGCAGCGCTGTTGCCCTCGCCGGACAACTGCCCGGCGATGCGGGTGGCGACCTCCGAGATCCGCCCGAAGCGGCCCACGGCGTTGTAGCGTGCGCTGATGTCGGGCCAGCCGAGATGGAACACATAGAACTCGCCCTCGCGGCCTGCGCGTTTCGCCTCGACGTACATGCGCTTGAGCAGATCGGCATCGCCCTTGGGATCGAAGACGATGACGACCTCGAAATCTCCGTGGGCATTGCGCCGGCGAATGTCCTGCGTGATGAACAGTTCGGCCAGGCGCGTCTTGCCGACCCGCGTGGTGCCCAGCACCAGCGAATGGCCGACCCGTTCACCCAGGGGCAGGGTCACGTCGGTTTCCTGCGGCTCGATCCCGTGCAAGCGCGGCATGCCGCCCACGGGCGGCAACGGGCGCGCGGGATTGAGCGGGTGATCCCATGCGGTCAGGCGTCCGATGGCCGACAGCGGAAACGGCGCGAATTCCAGGCGCGCCTCCGCACGCCGGCCCAAGCGGTACAGGGCCGTGGGCTCGACGTAGCGGCGAAACTCCGGCCGGTAGGTCTGCATCAGGCGGTGGGTGTGCCGCTGGTCCCAGCGAAACCCCCGGCCGATGAAGAGCCGCTGCGAACTCACCGGAACCGCACGGCTGGTCATGACGTAGCGGGGAAGGCGGCGGATGTTGCGGCGGTAGCGCAGGATCGCCAGAGCGTCGCGCAGGCGGATCGCCCCGAAGGCGAGAAAGGCCATCGCGGAACCAGCGCCCAGCCGCGGGCTCAGCGCCAGCGCCCAGGGGGCCATCGCGCACAGCAGCGCGGCTCCCGCGCAGACCGCGACGGTGTAGAGCTCCACGGCGGGCCGGAGCAGGACTTCCACCGCATGGGGCTGGGCCATGGCGACGGACTCACTGCTCGATGCCGGTCGCGGTGATCAGCACGGGATAGTGGCGCAGGCCGAGACGCCCGGCAAGATCGTCCCCGGACACTGGGGAAAGCGTCAGACCTTGGGCCTCCCGACGCAAAGCGGCCAGGGCCCACGCCGATTCGACGTTGACCACCAGACCCGTCGCATTCATCTCGCGCAGGGTTGCGCCGCGTTCGGCCAGCCAGGCCCGCGAGCGGTCGTCGTCGCCGATCACGAACATCGGCATGAGCCCTGGCGCCTGGATCACACGGCGTGGCTCGGTGCCCGGCGACAGGCGCTGCGAACGCACCGGCAGCATGTCCGCTTCGGAAAACAGCCGGGCCGGTGCGGCGGGCACGGCCGCGCTGGATGGTGATGGCGAAGCCTGCTGTTTGGGCGGCGGGCTCAATGCTTCGTAGTAGGGCAGTGCCGAAGCGCCGCCATGGTCCTCCACCACGGTCAACGGGGACTGGGCCAGAACCGGCCACGCACTGCAACATAGCAGGCAGGCCAATCCTGACCGGGCGGTGTATGAGTGTTTCATCGGAGGCTCCTTGTCGCATTCATGGGTCGCTGCGCTCGCAAAGCGCCAGATCGGATTGGCAACCGCCCCCGCCCTGGTCATCGAAGAACATGTCGTACTGCCGACCGCCACGGCTGGTACGGCTCCACTGCACCACGGTGCGGATGCCGGCGTAGGTGCCCGGCCGCTCCACGTCCATGGGGTCTTTCACGGCGGGAAAAAACGTCGCGGCCCGGCGCTTGTTCGCTGCGGCCACGATGGCCTCCCATCGCTCGATGCGGTCGATGTGAGCTGGAAACCGCTCGGCAATGGATCGAAGCTCGCCCTTGCGGCAGTTGACGCAGGGCATGCAGCCCACACGACCCATGCCGTGGGCGTAGAGCGGGTTGGGCTCCAGCCCGTGTCGGCGGTGCAGCGCCCATACGTCATCGACCGACCAACGGAAAATCGGGCGCCACACCATGCATCCGGTCTCATGGCGGTTCCAGCGCGGTTGCTGGGCCCGGTGGGCGCTCTCCTGTGCGCGGATGCCCAGCCACTGCAGGACCGGGCCGTTGCGCAGCATGGGAAACACCACCTGCACAGTGATGGGCTGCGCTTTCAGCTCGAAGGTGCAGAACTGCGCCATCCGGCTCGGAAACCGTCCTTTGGAGATGCAAAGGTCGAGAAACGGGATGCCGGTGGGCTCATGCAATGCCGCGGCTTCCCGGACGATGTGATCGGCCACGCCCATGCGGGGCCATTCCCGCAGCACGAACGCGCGGTGCCGTGCCATTTGCGCCGTGAAGTCGGCGCGCACGATCTCGATTTCCGGGCCACCCGTGCGCGCGGCGAGTTGCTGGATGAAGGCGTAGGTCCACTCGTGCTCGTTGCCCGTGTCGGCGAACACGGCGCGAAACGCGCGGCCCGATTCGAGCGCCAGCAGGTAGGTGGCAGTGCTGTCCTTGCCACCCGAAACGTTGACCAGATGCTGGATGCGGGAGCCGTGGCGGCGGATCATTGGGGCGTCCTTTCCTGCCATCGCGCGCCGTGGTGCCAGCCCGCCAGGGCCGCTTGGGCTTGGGAGGGACCCAGGACGCGCGCCAGGTGCTGGCCGACGCTTCGGCGGTAGCGGGCGGCTGGCGCACCACCGGCCGGGCGGTGATAGCGGCCCATCGCCATCAGCCAGTCCTCGCCGGGGTCGTATTGCTCGCGCAGGATCTCGGCGGCGATCGCCAGATTGCGGTAGGGGTCGAGCAGATCGCAGGGCCGGTCGTAACGGTGCTTCTGGTAGCCGAGGTTGATCTGCCCCAGGCCCGCGTCCACGCGCGTGGACGGAACCTCACGCAGCGCCCTTTGAAGACCGGCGCAGGCGTCGCCGCGATTGTCGAACCGCCGGGCGTCGCCCGCCACGTTCAGGGTCCAGGGCCAGGGCACCACCCGTCCGCCGCGTTGCCACCCGCTTTCCTGCAGCGCGACCGCGTACAGGACCGCGGAGGGAATGTCGGCGCGCCGGGCGGCGATCTGGTAGGCGGGAGGCGGCATCTCCTGCGCCTGCGCCGCAGCGCTGGCAGCCCCCCAACTGGCGAGCAGGATTGCCATGGCAGCGAGCCGGTTCATTGGCGCTGCCATTGGCCGTCCACCTGCCGCACGACGGCGGGCAGATCGCCCGGCAGTCCCAGCGACAGCCAGCGGCCCGTATCGTGGTTGAGGGTGATCGTGCCGGAGCGGACCTTGCCCGGATCGATGCGGGCCTGGCGGGCCCATTCGCGGATGCGGCCATCCTCGGCCCGGCTTCCGACCATGTAGAGGTCGAAGGGCGTCCCGGCCGATTGCAGTTGCTGCACCAGGGGCAAGCAGGGCGCGCAATCGCCCTTGACGAAAACCGCCAGGCGGGCCGCAGCGCCTGATGTGCCGGGATGGGGGTTGGCACCGGGCAGGCTGACCCGCTGCGCCCCGGGATGCCGGCGCTGCCAGGCGGCATCGTAGGCGCGCTGATAGACCAGCATCTTTTCCACGCGGCGTGCTTCCGCCTCGACCTGCAACTCGGCATAGCGGCGGCGCTCTTCTTCCGAGCGGGCCTCGATGCCGAGCGCCGACAGGGGGTCCAGGTGCGGAGAGTAGGTGCCCAGCGGGCCTTGCATCACCTCCCGAAAACGCGCCCAGTCCTCCACGCCAAGACCCCAGGTGCGGGCCTGCTGCTCCTCGCTGAGCGCGGTGGTGGCAGGTTGCTCCCGGTTGGGCACCACGGGAGAGGACCGCAGGCGGGCATCTTGCGAAAACACCGGCAGCACGCTGCCTGCCGACAGCCCGAGGGCCAACGCGATGCGGGTGGTCCAGTGTTTCATTGCATCCTCCTATGGCATGGCCAGGCGACGGACTTCGCCCTGGTGTTCCCACACCGCCGTGCGGTTTTCGATGGTCTCCAGCCGCCAGCCGGACTCGACGTCACCAGGCCGCAGCACACGGGCCTGCGACGGCGCGGAGGCGTTCTGCGGCAGGATGTTCAGGAAGCGTTCGCCGCCACGCACCTCGCTGCCGATGACCTGGAAAGGTGGCGCGGATGCCTTGGGCCGTGGAGGCGGTGCGCCAGGCGATGGGGGCGGTTGTATCGCCACGCGCGCGCTGGTGTTCAGGCGCTCTTCCAATTGTTCGATGCGGCTTTGCAGCGGTGACAGGTCCGGCGCAGGCGGGCGCTCTGCGATGGCCTGATCGACGTCTGCCAGCCGCTGTGCGATGGCGCTGCGCGCCTCCTCGAAATCGGCCTGCGTCAGTGCAGGTGGCTGCTGTTGGACGCTCTCGATCTGCTGCGCCAGTTCCGCCAGACGGTTTTCCAGGGAGGCGATCTGAGAGGCCCGTGGGCCGGCGCTGGTCCGCTCGGAAAGACGGGACAATGCAACGTGATCGATCACGGCGATCACGCTGGTGAGGACGAGCGCGGTGATGGCGGTGGCGCGCAGGAGCATCGAGCGGCTGGGCGGGCGCAGTGCAGGGAGTTTCATGACCGAGCCCCCTGCCGGGCCGTGGGGACCTTGGCCGACGTGCCGGTGCGGTCGGGTGTTTTCGATGCCTTCTCGCCAGCAGGCGCGGGCGGGGACCCGGCACGGGAAAAGCACACGCTGCGGGCAGCATCGTCCACCCGAAGTTCCCAGGTGGGACCCGCGAGTGTCAGCAGGGCGTCGCGCAGCAGCACAGGTCCCAGCCGGTAGTGCGCGGCCGGCAATGGCAGCGTGTCGAAAGCCGTGACCTCTCCCGCCTGGCACAGTCGATAGCCCGAGTGCAGCAGCACATGGCGCAGGCCATCCCCGACCGTGGCCTGGCGCGCATCGGGCACCGACACCTCGATCACCTGTTGCAGCAAGTCCTTCTGCGCGGATTCCGGGGCAAGCTCGACCAGCGTATAGCGTCCCTGGCGCACCACTGGCACGAAGCCGGGCGGTGGCTTGGGTGCTGGCGTTGCAGCGTGCGATGGGGACCGGGTGTTCAGCGGCGTGGCCGATGTGGCAGATGCAGCGGACGTGTTGGGTGGCGGTGCCTTGGCGCAGCCGCCGATCAGGGCCGCGGCGAGCCACAGGCCGCAGCCTGCGAAGAAACGTGGGGAGGGATGAATGGATCGCATGGTGGCGGTTCTCTGGAACATCGAACCCGCACGATTGCCCAACGGGCCGGGTGGATCAGCAAACAAAAGGCACCGGCCAGCACCCGGTTTGGCAGGGCGAGGGCGCGGTGCCCATAAAAAAAGCCGGCAGCCCCCGGAAGGGCTGCCGGCTTAGGAGCGGATCAAGCGGCAACGAGTTGCCTTGCCAGCGCGACCTCGATCGAGTCGCCGTCCTGGTTCAGCGCATCCAACCCGGATTCCGGCACGTCGCCTGACGTGCTTTGCGAAACCAGGATCTTCCTCGCCATCAATGCCAGGCAAGTCATTTGCGACGTGGCCGCATAGCCCAGGTAAATCACTTTCACCGGCAGGTCCTGGCCGATGCGCCAGGAGCGCCGCGCGGCCTGCTGCAGGGTGTACACGTTCCACCCCGACTGCATGAACACGATCGTGGGGAACTCCAGCAGATCAAGGCCCGTCTTGACCAGCTCGGCGTTGGTGAGAAGCACGTCGATGCCCCGGTCCAACTGCTCGGCGATCCAGTCCTCGCGCCGGGAGGTGTCCACGCTCGCGCGCAGCACCGCGACTTTCAGACCTTCCTGCTCCAGCAGCGACTTGAGCCGGGACGTGGTATCCCGCGTGCCGGTATAGACGGTATAGGCCAGCACCTTGCGATGGGCGGCTTTCTCTGCCTTGCAGATGTCGATCAGTTCGCGCTCTTTCGGCATGACCTGTCGGTCGCTGAACTGCGATGGCGTGCACGCGAGGGTTTCCCGCGTGCGTGGGTGCGTCACGACCTCGGAACGAAAGCATGTGTCCGGCCAGGCCAGCAGCACGTTGAGGACCACCCCCAGCAGCGTCGTGTCGCGTTTTCTCAGCGCCGCCTTCAGTTCGGCCGTCAAGCGGCCCGCGAGTTCGCGGTAAGCGCTTGCCTGGTCGGTCTGCATGGCGACCTCGCGGAACTCCTCCTCGTAGGGCGGCAGGACGTTGCCGCCGATGTCGCGCAACTTGAGGAACACCGTGAACGGCAGGACGCATCGCAGGATGCCCTTGGGTCCGAACCCCGGGGCCTTGACCGTGCGCACCGACACCTTGCTGCCGCGCGCCGTCTTGTGGGACGTGCCCGTGCTCTCGGAATAGATGTCCTTGAGCACGCCATGGTCCCGCATGAAGGCGAGGGCCGCAGATGCCATGCTGCCGGTCTTGGAGGGCCGGTAGCCGTCTTCGATCATGCGTGCGGGCAACGTCCGGAACAGCAGCGCGAACAGGTCGTCCGCGTAGCCGCCCATCAGCGTCCCGGTGAGAAGCAGGGCCTTGCGCGCCTTGGAGGCGAGCACGCCCATGGCCTGACCCTGGGCAGAGCCGGGCGACTTGTACTCATGGCCTTCGTCCACCACCAGAAGGTCGAAGAACCCTTGGGGAAGATAGCGCTTGATGAATTCCGAAGGCTGGTATCCGCCTTCGCCGAAACCGAACTCCATCGAGGCCATCGCGCGTTCCATGCGATGGGCCTGCCGGTCAGAAAACACCAACTGGCCTTTCTCGTCCATCAGGTTGATGAACTCGAACAGGTTGTCACCCAGCAGCGAGACCAGGAACGCCTCGCCGAACGTCTTCATCAGACGCTGCGCCGTGGCTTGCCCGATGGTCGGTATCCGCTTGAGGGCCTTGATGACGGCCGACGACTGGTCGGTGGCGGACAGCGATCGCGGTCGCATCAGCGTCCACAGCGCGGATGCGCAATGGCCGCACTTGCGGCGCGATTCCTCGGCCTGCAGTTCGGCCGTCGAGATGGGTTTGCCATCGAGGTCGGTGATGGCCGTCCCGCAATGGGGGCAGGCCCCCACCGGCCCATTGAGCGTGCGGCGTTGGACGAAGGAGGGCCTCCAGTGAAAGCCCATCCGCATCCTCACCCGCCCCAAGACGAAGAACTCCTGAGCCTGCGCCGGCACGCCGAGCTGCTCGCGCAATTTGAGCAGCTTGACCAGGGTATCGGGGCCGTTGAGCACCCACACCCTGGCACCGGGAACGGTTTCGAGGATTTCGCGGCGCCACTTATAGACCAGGTGGGGCGGCGACAGGACCAGGGTGCGGCGGCAGCCTTCGGCGTTCATGACCGCCGCGGTGGCGATGGCCATGAGCGTCTTGCCGGTGCCCATCTCCGCATTGATGATCGCGGCACGCTCGCCACGGTCCAGCAGCAGCTCGGTCACCGCGTGGACGACCTCGGCCTGTGCGGGAAAGGGAGCGCGTTTGAGGCGCGACAGCGCCATCTGCCGGGCGGGACGGGGTTGCCCCGCATAGACCGGCGGATTCGCGCGATTGAGGGAGTCCAGCAGCTCGTCGCCGAATTCGCCCACGAAGTCGGTGAGGCTGATGGTCAGAGGAGTCGATGGCGTTGCGAACAGGTCGTCCTGCGCGGTGCCATCGGTGAGGGTATCGGTGTCGAGATCGAGGGACATGGTGATGCTCCAAAAGAAAAAGGGCATGCACCGGCCCGCAGGGCGATGGACATGCCCGTTGGGGTGAGAAGGAAATCCGGCGGCTTGTCAGCCACCGAAATGATCAGTATTCGCTGGGCAGCAGCAGCGTGGTGACGCTGCGATCCCATTCGGTGATGATCCAGAGCGTCAGGATCGGTGACAGCTCATAGGATGAAAACAGGCGGTCCTGGCCCGTGCGCAGCGCGGTATCGTTGGATTGCCAGTCGCTGTCGCCGAGATCGCCCCAGTCGGCATTGAGATGCCGGCGAAGGCAAACCAGGGGATCGATGCGGCCCTGCTGGACCAGATCGTTCACGCCTTGGGTCATGACCAGTTGCCCGGCCTGAAACTGCGTGGAAGACAAGAGTGCGAGTGCCATGGTGGCTCCTTTCGAGAGGGCGGGGCCACGGCATCCCCGAAGGGGTGCGTGACCCCTTTGGGTGGTTGGGAAAGATGGAAAGACCGTCAGAGAAGCGGGTTCTCTTCGGGCAGCTGGATGACGGTGAGGCTGCGATCGCCATTGGTGACCACCACCAACGACAGTCGGCGTGTCACCGCATAGCGTGAAGTCAGAAGGCCGCCGGACTGGAATGCGGCGTCGTTGGCACGGCGCCCTTCATCGTCCAGTTCGCCCCAGTCGCCGCGCAGATGGCGGTGCAGGTAGCGATGCGGATCGACAAGTCCCTTGCTGTCGAGCCACTGCACCTTGTCGCTGAGCTTCAGGGTGCCGGTGGAAAACAGAGGGTGGGAAGGCTGCGCTGCGCGCATGCCGGTGAAAAGCCGCAGTGGCATGGTGAACTCCTTTCGGTGGGCAGGGATGAAGGCCGGACGAACGCCCTTTAGCGGGCGGATCGTTCCGGTGAACGAAGGCGGCGATGAGCCGCTTTGGGGAACAGGGAAGAACGTCAGCAGATGGTGAGCACCTCGCCCCTTGTCGGGGAGCCAGGTGTCATGTCCCATGCGCGGATGACGGGGACGAACTTGTCGGTGAGGATGCGTGTCTCGGCGATGGAGCCGTCGTCACGTTCGGTGTATTCCACGGCGGAGGTTTTCTCCTTGTGGGTATCGCCCTTCACCACCATGACCTTGCCGCTGGGTGAGCGCACGACGCCGGAGATGGCGCCTGCGGCCAGGGCCAGGGCCAGATGCCATTGGGACAAGGCGCGTGCTGGAGGCCGCAGCGATTGCTGCGATGCGCCCAGGTGCGTATCCAGAGACGGCCACAGCCCTTGCAGGCGATGGACCTCCCGCGCGAATTGCTCGGGCTCCACGGACACCCTGCAGAAATGTTCCGGCTCGGCTGTCGCCGATGGAACGGTGTATGGCAGGAAAGGCCATTCGAGGGGCAGTTCCTCCGCTGAGACATCGCCCGCGCCGATCTGCAGAAGCCGTTGGCGCGCGGGCCGGGCCGCATCGGCCAACAGATCGCGTTGGCGCACGCGGGTGCCGAAGATCACCACTTGCTTGTACTGCGTCTCCACCGCACGGTAGATGCGCAGCCCGGTGAAATGGCGTGTGAGCCAGCCCACCAGTTCGGCATCGAGCACATGGCTCGGAATGATGAACACCAGCACGCCGCCGTATTGGAGCAGCGGCAGGGACCGTTGATAGAACAGCTTTTCCAGCCGGGCGCGGCCCTGTCCCTGATAGCCGATGTCGCCATCGGCGCTCCTGGACAGATCCCCGTAGGGCGGATTGAGCCACAACAGCCCGAAGCTCTGCCGGCTCACCAGCGTATCCATGAGATCGCTGTGCAGGCAGTGATCGACGAGACCCCTGGCATGGCTGGCGCGCTCGCCATCGAACTCGACGGCATAGGCGGACACCTGGCTCCGGCCCAGGGCATGTGCGGCTTCGGCGATGGCGACGCCTTCGCCCGCACAGGGATCGATGATGCTCATTCGAGCGGGTGCCGGTGCCAGCGCCTTCAGCGCTCGCTCCAGCGTAGGTTCATCCGTCGGGAAATACCCGTTCTTGGCAAAATTCCGGGCGAGCCGGGGGAACATGAGCGCCATGGAAACCTCCTTTGGCAGATGGGGAACAGGCAGAGGGCGAGCGCGGTGCGCGGGCCGGGGAGGATGGGAGATTCAGGCGACACGCCGAAGCGCTTCGCCGCTGGCCAGCTCGTGGCGGGTGGCACCGAGGGTGCCGTTGCGGATCAGATCGCCCAGTCCCTTGGTGAGCGCCGGAACATCGATCGAGAGCCGGTAGCCCTCCAGCGGTCCGAGGGCCATGGGAAGGCGTGAGAGCATGGATTGCGCGAGCAGCATGTCCAGCACGGTGTCGCGCCAGTGGTCGAGCAGCGGCAAGGGGCAGGTGTCCTGCACCAGGGTCCACAGCCGTTGGAATGGCTGATCCGCATCCCGGCGCAGGAGCGCCAGGGCACTGGCGTTGGCCTTGTCGGGCTTCACGCAGCGCTGATCGAACAGCCACAGATTGACCATCGAGCCGAACAGCGTCCGCCGGAACACGCGCGTGGAGCGCTTGTCCAGGCGATCGACGTTGCCGACGAACACGGGAACGGACCCGTTTTCATCGGTCAGGATGTGGAATTGATCCAATCCGTCTTCATCGTGTCCCAGCGTGAGCCGGGCGATGAACTGCTGGATCGCGGTGTCGCGGGCCCACACGGACAGGAAGACGAGGTGGCCGCTTTCGTCCCCGACATAGCCATCGACCATGAGGTCGGGGCATTCGTCGATGCGCAAAAGCGATGAGGAAGAGGGGCGTTCGGGCATGGGTGGCGTCCTTTTGGAAAAGCGGGACAGCCACCGAACCCGTGGGGCAGGTGCTGTCCCAGGGGGTGGATGAATGCGGCGATCCGAAGCGGATGGCCGGGTGTGCGATCAGGTCTTGAGATGCCAGTCCTGCGACATCGGCTGGAACTGGTAGCCCAGGGCATCGAGGCGGTCGCGTTGCTGCCGCATGACACGGCGATCGACGGTCGCATCGAGCTTGACGATCGGGCCCAGAGGCCAGAGCGTTCCGAACAGTGCCGCATCGTCTTCCTCGGCGTTTGCGCCCGAGGACGGTGCATCCGCCGGCTCGCTGCCGAACGGCGTGGTGTCGATCAGCGGGTCCGGACGCTTGCGCGACTTCGGCGTGGCTGTCGCCTTCGGATCGGACTTCGGGGCCTGCGGCTCCTCGTCGATGGGATCGACCTCCTGGGGACCCAGTTGCTGGGCTTCGTCCCGGCTCAGCCGATCGATGTTGGAGACGGTCATCCCGCCCAGATAGGCGCGGATCTCGACGACCAGGCGACCGTTGGCGTAGTAGGTGGCGGGGCGGATCTCCACGAGCGTGAATTCGCCCTCGTACTTGCCTTCGTCGTATTGATCGAGTTCGGCGTTCTTCACGACGAACTCACCGATGGAAGTGGTAAGGCGCCCGACGTTGAAATCGCCGTTGCGCCCGTGGATGGTCTTGATGGCCAGCTGACCGGCAAGAAGGATCATGGAAGGCTCCTGATGAATGGGTCACCCGGCACCACGGCCCCGCAGGGGAACTGCGGTGCCAGAGGGGCGGATGGAATCCAGGCAAGGCCCCGGTGCGAGGGGTCTGGCCGTTCAGAAGGGGCGGTCCTCCTCCGTGGCGGGGGCCTGAGTTCCTGCGGCCTGATCCACCGAAGTGGAGGTTGTCGCAGGCGTTTCGGCTTGCGTCGTTTGAGGGGGCGCTTCTTCCCGAGCCGGCTCCGAGGGCGGTTGCGCGGTGTCCCGTCGGGAATCTTCGGTCTCGGCCTTGTACTTGAGGACCCCGTCGATCTTGATCCAACTGATGAACAGCAGACGGGCCTTGAGGCTGACGCAGGGCTTTCCTGCGTTCTCGCCACTCTTGATGTGGAAGATGTCGCTCCACAGGTCGCCCAGGCGGAATCCGACGAGCACTTTGCGTTTCGCCTTGACGGCGTCATCACAACGGCGAACCAGATGCTGGGCGTCCGATCCGACCACCTTGGTGTCGAAACGCACGTAGGAAATGTCATCGCCGGGGCCGCTGAGCGCCGCGATGTCGCAAGCGAGGAACGCCTCGGCATGCTTGGGTTTGACGTCGCGGATGCGATTGAGGTAGCCCAGGCCCGTGATGTGCAGGTCGAAATACGACTTCGGATTGGAATCGGTCATGGTGAATCTCCAGACTTGAGGACAGGATGGCAGAGACACGCCTGCCCCAAGGGGAGGTGTGATCCCCGTGTGGGTGGTGGGTGGCATCACCGCCGAAACCTTCGGCGGACGTTCGCGCTGGGATGCCGGTGCGAACTGGTGCGATCACACGGCCGAAGCCGTGTCGTAGCCTCAAAGACCATGGCTACCTGGGCATGTCGCTGACCGGGGTCAGCGGGACATGGGGCGATCGTGGCGTTGGCCGGTGCGCTCTGCCACTGGAAAGCGGCACTGGCACGGCTCCCGTTTCTTGGGCGCGTTTTGGCGGCGATGGGGTGGGGCAACTCCAAGCGATGTGCGGGCAACGCTGCATCGGGTTCGCAGCGCAAGAAAAAGCCCTCGGATGAGGGCTTGGGGATCATGGGGTGCAGGGGCGCTCGTCGGCGTCGGCCGTGATGGGCTGCAGCGTGATGTGCGTCGCCGTGGCCGACAAGGCCAGGTCGTCCTGGCTGTTGGCGATGCGCGCGAACACCGTGCTGTCCCTGTCGAAATATTCGGCGAAGTCGTCGCCGCCGAGTTCGGTGCGGGCCCGCTCCCACCACGCATCGAACGGGTCGAGGTCGGGATTGCAGCCGACCGCGAAAGCCAGCAGCTTTCGGTGGCCCTGCGGCGTTTGCTCGCCGTTCTCCGCCAGGAAGTACACACCGTGGTCCTTGACAAGGACGATACGGCATCGATGGGTTGCGGCCTCGGCCAGGATGGGGCGCAGGTCTTCACCTTTGAATCGCAGCATGGGGGTTGTCTCCAGGGGTTGAAAAGAAACCTCCCGCCGCGAGGGCGGGAAGTCGTTTTGGAGGCGGGAATACCGTCCGGTGGATCAATGCCGGGCCCGCTTGCGCGCACCGGGCAGGATGTCCACCTGGATGCGGCGCCAGGCACCGTCGTCGATCAGTCGCTCCAGCGTTTCTCCGAGCGTGTCGAAGAACACCGAGTCCACCCGCTGAACGATTTCTTCATCGCGGTGCAGCTCCACGGCATAGAGGTCATCGGCCCGCTCATAGAGCACCGTGACCCGGCCTTGGAACTTGGCGTTGTCCACGCTGAAACTGATCGCAGGCGGCGTTCGGATAATGTCGGCGGCCAGCGGATCGACCCAGCGGAAATCCCGGGCTCCGGCGTCCACCAGCAAATGCGTGATGCGCCGAAAGCCATCGGGCGCGGGAAGCGCTTCCATTTGATGCACCAGTTCCTGCAGTTGGGGGCAACGGGGTTGCGGGATCGGCAACTTGGCGGGTGCCAATCCGAGGACGTGGGTTTGCACGGTGTAGGGCATGCCGTCGGAAGTGAACTCGGTTCGCTCCTCGGGGGTGTCCGCGCGCAGGCCGTCGAACCGATGGCGTGCATAGGGCCGCACATGCACCTTGATGCCTTCATCCGGCACCTGTGTCACAAGGTGGCGATCCAGTACCGCGAACTCCGCTCGTCCTGTCTTGACGACGATGGCTTTGTCGGTCGTGGCGATCACCGTGCCTTCGAAGGGCTTGGGATCGATGGAAAAGCCCAGTCCAGACGTCTGTGGCTGGTCGTCATGGATGCGGAATTTGAAAGACCGGATGTTGCGAGGGACATGGCCTGCGACCAGGGAGGGCAGTTGAGCACGGATGGCTTGATGATCCATTGGGGAACTCCTTGAGGAAAACCAAGGGTCGCCCTCCCGCAAGGGAGGTGATCCCTTGTGGGTTGAGTGACATGGCGCGGAGCGCCTGGGGACGGTGACAACCCGTGCGGAAACCGCACCGCAGCCTTCAGGGTCTTGGCTGCCTGGGATGCTTGCCGGCAACGCCAGCGAACACGGTGGCAGCTTGGCCGAGGCCACGCGCTTTGGCCCGCCTCAATGCGATCGGAGTTCTGCCCCCAAACACCGCGCCTGGCCTGCCAGCGCGGTGGTCCCGGTCACATCATTGGCGGTCCAGATGCCGGCGTCGGGTTCGCGCCCATGGAAGGGCCAGCGTCGCCCAGGCCCCGTAAAGCGTTGCGGTGGCTCCGATGCACAGCCATTGATCCCATGGCGAGGGCACCGCCAGGCTCAGCAGGTAAGCGGCCAGCAGCAGGGCGCCTGCGGCCCCGATCCAACGCCAGCGGGGCCGGATCATGCCGACGACTGCGAGTTCGCCGAGGCTGGCGTTCGTGAAGTCTTCCCGCGTGGCCTGCGCATGGAGCCGCTGGCGCAGCAGGTCCAGGTCGATCGGTTGATGGTTGTTATCAGGTCGAAGCCGAAGCATCGCCCGTGCGGCGGCGTCCGGTGCGGGCAGATCGGCAGGCCATGCCGCTGGTTGCGCGACCCCGTAGGCGACCAGCAGGCGCTCGGTGAGGTGGGCCAGCGGCAGGGCCTGTGCCCACCGCCGGTCCAGTACGCACCAATGTTCGATCCGATCAACGACCCGCAAGCGGTAGAGCGCCAGCCTGTGGGCATCGGGGTAGTCCAGCGGGGTGATTCTGGCGGGCATGTCGGTGGCACCGCGCGAGCGCAGGAATTGGACCCGGTTCTTGCCTTCATGGGCAAAGAACAATCCCAGCGGCACCACCGCGAAGACGATGGCGAGGTCGGGGTCGCCATCGTGGGAGCGTGCATCGTCCAGCAGATGGCGTGTCAGCTCTTCAGCCGATGGATTGGCTTTATAGGGTTCGCGCCAGCGCCAGGATTCCCCCAGCAGCCGGTCGATCGGAACCCGTGCGCGTTCGCGGTCCTCAGCTTTTGTGTGGTCCAGGAACGGCACGACCGCGTGGACGAACCCCGATACGCTGATGGCCGACGCCGCCGCGTTGGCCAGTTGCGCGGGAAGCAAGGGCGACAGGACCGGCGAGCGGAGGGCGGCATCCAGATCGTCCTTGGCCGAGACCAGCGAGCGAACCGCCTGGTGCAGTGGGGTGTCGTCACGCTGCAAGCGTTGTGCCGGTGGGTAGGGCTGGGACATGGGGCGGGATCGGGCTGTTTTCTTGAAGGGACGGGATGCATCAAGGCGGGGAGCCGGCAGTATGGCGATCCCGATGGCAATCGCAACGCTCCGCCAAAAAAAAGCCCCGTGAGGGGCTTGGGAAGGTGTCAGGTGTCGTGGACGGCGAGGCCATCGAGGCGGCGCGCATCGGCGTCGAAGACCAGCATGCGCACATCGGCCTGACCGGCAAGATGGAGTACGTCCGCCAGCGAGGGGGGCATGCCTTGTGCGATGTGTTCCTGCCGCAGTTGGTGCGCGCTCAGGCCGAAAATGGAATGCAGGTTGGCATCGGTCCATGGGGTGGCGATCAGTTTGATCCCGATCGCCGGGCTGCCGGGAATGCGAAATGCTGCGATGATCGAATCGCGGGACTCGCGGGAGTCCGCGAGCGCTTCGAGATGCCGGTAGGCCGCCTCGCTGAGGTGCGCGCAGCTGATTTCCCAGCACCGGCTGTACAAGCCGGTCTCGAACGTCAGGCGCCGCATCACCTCGCGCGCCGCTTCCAAAGAGTAGGCATCGCCCACGTGAACGGGTTGGCCGAAGTCGTCGCCGACGACCGAATAGGTCACGAAACGCACGATGCCTTCCAGTGCGGGCCATGCCCGCTCCACGTCGGTCGTGTTGCCCTGCAAGACGATGGCGAAATCGCGGCCCACACGACAGCGGGATTGAATGACCTGCTCATCGGTCAGATGCACCTGGCTGGGATGAAGGGGTCTCCAAAGGGGAGGATGGTCATCGCTGCAAGTAATGCACAGGATGCGGCTGACGCGCAGGTTCTGGTAACCGCGCAGGAAGGGATTGTCTTGGGGGGCCATGGTTGCTCCTTTTGAAGAAAAAAGACGAGGACACGGCCCCATCCGGGACGCGTGTCCCGAAGGGATGAAGATGAAAGGAAGGATGGCGGCGCGGTGGCTCACCAGCCGGAGTAGTTCAGCGCCAGGTCGGTGATGACCTTGCGCCGCTCCAGATCGAGGCCGCCCAGGTCGGCAAAGCCCAGAAAGCCGGAGCGCTTGAGCATCGCACCGCCCTCACGGGCGTTGAAGAAGCTCACCATCGCGGAGAGGAAAATCTTCTCGCCGCCGCTGAGGACGCCAAGGGCGTCGTTGACCACCAACAACCGGGGCTTCAAGTCCCATTTGCTGTGAGCGCGCAACCATCCTTCATGGGTGCCATCGCCGAACCATTCTGTGCCCGCGATCTGTGCGCCACGCTTCCAGGCCCGAAAAAATGCCTCGGGAGCCTGGATGAAGTGGGCATCCTCCAGTGAGATGTAATCGGTGGCATCGGTAGCCAGTGGCAAGGACATCGAAATTCTCCTGTGGTCGGGGAAGGTTCATTGATGGGTGCGCTGTTGCCAGCGGCCCGACTTGAGGGCCGCCGTGGCCGCGTCGTAGGACCGGAAGTACCCGGACGACTCTATGGACACGTTGCCGTCCGCATCGCCCGTGCCGATGTAGTGGCCGGCGGCGCTGTGGCGCACCTCCAGTGGGAGGCGCTTGTTCACATAGGTCAAAGCCAGATACCCGATGGACTGGGCTTTGGCCTGGGCGATGCTCAAGGTCTGGTCGAGCAATGCTTGGGACATGGGTTTCTCCTTGAAAGAGCGGAAAGCGCCACGTCCCTGCGGGCGTGAAACTTCCGCGGGGGGTGGAACAAAGCATCTGCGCCGGGGCGGCGCTCGTCCGCAGGACGATGCGGGGCGGACTGGAGGGTCTGGGTGGCAGAGCCACCGAGCAGCCTTGAAGATTCGAACTGCCTGGGCATGGCACCGACGACGGTCGGCAACGCATGCGGCAATGTGCGGCGGGGCGCATCGAATCGCGACGGGCAATGGGAAACGGCGGCACACCGTTTTCTGGCGTGGTGCCGGGGTGCATCACGCGAGCCCTTCGGTGCCCCCGGTTCATGGGCTGATTTCCCGGTTCGCCAAAAAACCAGGTCGAAAAAAAGCCCCGCGATGGCGGGGCTAAGGGGGGGAGGGATATTGGGTGTGTCGAGGGCTTAGGCGAACCGCAGGCGCAGGATGGGAGGGTGCTCCCGGTGTTCCGCTTGCCAAAGATCGTAGGCCGCCTGTTCGGCCAGATACTGGCGTGCGCTGCCGAGGCCGGCGAGTTCGAGGCGGTGGGCCAGGTCGGCGGAAATCGCCGCGTGCCCGTTCAGGACCGTGGACAGTTGGCCGCGCGAGTAGCCGATGTGCCGGGCCAGCGCCGAAACGCTCATTTTGATGGCCGGCATCACGTCTTCGCGCAGGGCTTCTCCCGGATGGGGAGGGTTGTGCATGGGCATCAGGGCCTCCTAGTGATAATCAAGATAATCGACGAGCTCCACATCGGAGTCGATGAAACGGAAAACGACGCGCCAGTTGCCCGACACGTTGACCGCCCAGAAGCCGTTGAGCCTCCCTTTCAAGGGATGCAGCCGGTTGCCGGGGCGATCCATATCGTTGGGAGCGCGAGCGACTTCCAGGGAGGCGAGCAGGCGTTGCAGGCGTTGGACGTGATCGGCGCGAACACCGGACGCATCACCACGCTGGTACAAGATCCGCAGTCCCTTGTGCTGGAAACTCCGGATCATGATGCACGGAGTGTAAGGCTTGGCCTTACGGTTTTCAAGTGCGAAAAGATCGAACGCATGGAAATCTCCTGTTCATGAAAACGGGCCCGCAAGGGGCCTGGCAGATGAAAAGCATCGACACCTGAGAGGTGTTCGTCCGCGGAGGCGATGCGAGAGCGGACAGGTTCGGTCGGAGCGTGGAAACCGCGGCGCAGTCTGGGAGACCGGAACTGCTGGCATGGGCTGAAAGCATCAGCGACACATGGGTGCAGCATGGGCATGCGGCGCGTCCCCGTCCCACTGGAATGCGAACAGGGTCCGTACCCGTTTCAGGCAAGAAGAACGCCCCCGAAGGGGCGTTGTGAAAAAAGGCCGGATCAGGCGTCGATCGCCTGCAGCCGTCCATCGGGACCGAACCGCAGATGCACCGTTGCTCCGGCCAAGCCAGGATTGGGTTGGTATCGCAGCGATGGCGGTAGTACGGCGTTGACGATCCGGGCGGGGCCTTGTGTGCTGCCTGCCGCGATGAACGCGAGAATGGTCTGCGCGTCGGTTGCTTCGGCCGCTTCGTCGTGGTGCCCATCGAAAACATAGTCGGACACCAGTCGGGTGACCGGGCCGGCCTGTTCCGTCAGGACCAGCTTGCCGTCCTTGCGCACGGCGTTGACCGCATACGGCTCGGGCTCGCCGTTGAGGCGGACATTCAGCGCACGGACCAGCACCAGCTCGATCTCGTCCTCGTAGAGCGTGGCCTGGATGTCTTCGTGCAGGACCGCGTCCTGATAGACCCGAACCTGCTCGGAGGAGATCGACCTGATCCGCTGGAACAACCAGTGCCCCGCATCGAGGCGGCGTTCTTCCAGCAAAAAGACCTCCACGGGCGCAGACATAGACTTCGGCGGCGTGGTCCTCGTCGCCCTCGGGATGAATGCGCCAGACGCCTTCCGTGTCCAGACTGTCCAGGTGCGCAAGACCGCTGAGGTGCTTGCTCTGCCCGAAGCGTTGGTAGCCCGGCGGATGGGCGTCCCAGTCACGAAACCATGCCCGAGGGGCAAAGGGAACGTCATTGAGAAGATCGGCATGGGACGAGGCCAGACACGCCTCCCAATGCAGGACGACGAACTCGCTTTCGGAAAGCCGCTTCTTGGCTTCGATCAGCGCCGCCCGATAGGCCGGGTCGATCGTTGCCTGGATGCACCCATGGTCGTTTCCTTCACCGCAAGGGTGCCACGGATCGGGAGGACGGATGGTCGATCCATCGTGCAAAAGCACGGCCTGGTAGCGAGGGGTGGACGGCGCAGGGCCGATGGGCAAGCCGTTGCGAAAGCACTGCCATTCGTGCGGCGGGGCGTCCAGATCGAGAAGCACACGGCCGATCGGCGTTTCACGCCAGGCCAGCGATGGATGGGCCAGAGGCCGTGGTATCTCCACGCCGTTGAAGATCACGCGAACCGGAAACGCCTGGCACAAATGCCTCAGATGAGACCGCACCCATTGCGGCAGATCCATGTCCGGGCGGGGAGACTCCACCCCATCGAGGCGAAACTCGTTGCCGATCCGGGGAGCGGCGGCATGAACGGCAATCGGTTCGCCCCGGATGATGGCGTCCGTCGGCGTGCTGAACCCTTGCTGGCCGCAATGGACCGACAAATGCGTGGCGAAATACAGCGCGGACAACACGCCCGTGAGGGAAGCATTGCTGCGTTCCCGCACTTCGCGTTCGCCGATGGGATCGGGCAGATCGAGCAGCGCTTGCATGTCTTCGATGCTTTTGCCGTCGTCGCAGAGGGTGATCGAGGCGTTGTCGGCCACGATGCGGATGAGGCCGGCACCCGCGCTCCGCGCGGTCTGGAGCAAAGCGCCGAGGTCCGATGCCTGATGGAGTTGCTGGCGCAGGGCCGCGATGAGGAAATCCTGATGGTTGTGAAGACGAATGGTGCCCATGGGGCCTCCTGATGGTGGGTGCGCAGCGACGGCGCAGGGATGGGTGGGGTTGCGCAGCGCGCGGGGCGGTGACCGAACAGGTCGCGCGCCCGGCATGGCTTTGGTAAGCAGGCGCTGCGCGAGGACGAAATGCATCGACGCCGAAAGGGCGTGCGTCCGCGGTCGTGATGCGGTGCGGACTGGATGGGTTCCGTGGAAAATCCACGTCGCAGCCTTGAGAACCCGGGCTGCTGGCATGTCGCTGAGGTCATCAGCCGACGCGCGCCGGCACCTTGGCCATCGCCGCCCCTGCCGTCATTCGACAAACGGTGCCAGTAGGCAGCCCTTTAGATTGGCAAGGCTTCGTGGAGTCGCTGGCCCAGCCATGCCATGCAGGGCACGGCCATGGAGTTCCCGATGGCCTTGTAGCGCGGTGCATCCGCAGCCGGTTTGCCCCGGTACGGCACCAGCGTGTAGTCGTCGGGCAGCCCCTGCAGCCGCTCGCACTCGATCGGCATGAGGCGGCGCACGCGCCATGACGACCAGTCCAGCCAGCCACCTTCGGGCGGCTCCAGCGTGCACTGGAAATACGCCTCGATGTTCGGCATCACGACGTGGCCGAGGTCGCCTCCACCGCGGCTGGAGCGCAAGGTCGGAAACAGGTCACTCCCCAAGTCGGCGATGGCACCCGCCGTGTGTCCGGCTGGAATCGTGATGCTGGCGATCACGGGCCGGCCCTGGCCCGGAACGCCGCCGCCGGTCGAGAGCGTGCCCGCGATCTGGCCATGTCCCGATTCCAGCCGCACCTCGCTGCGGCTGTTTTGCGCAAACGCCAGGGCTTGCGGCGCACAGGCGACCACGATGGGAACGCCTTTGCCCGTTCCGTCTTCGCCGCAGCCCTTGCCCCGGTTGGCCGTATCGAGCGTGTGGCTGATGCTGCCGGCCACGGATTGCGCCGCGAAGGTTTCCACCTCGAAATCGCATTTGTGGCCGCGGGCGGTCAGGCATGCCGCCTTGTCGATCGTGCCCCGCAGATGTCCGCCACCGAAGCAGACGGTCACCGATACCTTGCCATAGGCGCTGTTCAGTTCGTGGTCGAATCGGCCTGCGCCTTCAGCACCCATTTCAGCAGCGGTGGCAGATTCTTGCCGCGCCGGTCTGCCCGGCGAAGGATGCCCAGGCAGGCCACCGGACTCAAAAAGTACCGCGGCGGGATCGAACCCGGTACGACCACTTGCGACAAGAAACACGCGCTTGCGGCGTTGGGCCACGCCGAAATATTGTGCGTCGAGCACCCGCCACACGATGCGGCGGCGGGGTCCAGACACACAACCTGCGTGCGTCCATCGGCCCCCTGCCGGCTGCAGCGGGCAGCTCTCGCCGGCCAAGGCGCCCAGAAGGCATCCGAAGGCATTGGAACGGTCGGACAGGACGCCGGGGACGTTTTCCCAGACGATGACCGCGGGTTGCCGGCGTTGCGCCTGGCGGGCTTGGTCGATGGCATTGGCGAGCTCCGTGTATTTGAGGGTGAGGGCGCCGCGCGGGTCCGCGAGGCCTTGGCGTGATCCTGCGATGCTGAATGCCTGGCATGGCGTGCCGCCGACGAGGATGTCGGGGGCCGCAACGGTGCCCGCCAGCACCCGGGCGGCGATCTGCGCCATGTCCCCGAGGTTGGGAACGCCAGGGTGCCGGTGCGCCAGAACGGCCATCGGGAACGGATCGATCTCCGAGAACCAGGCGGGGTGCCAGCCGAGCGGTTGCCATGCGAGGCTTGCCGCCTCGATGCCGCTGCACACGCTGCCGTATTCGATGGGGGGATGTGTCATGGGGTGGTCTCCTTGAGTGGGCACAGCGATTGCGCCGCTGGTACGGCGGTCCCGTGCACTGCTTGCGGTCGGGATCGAGGCGACAGAGGTGCCGCGGGCAGGGCGCCCGCGGCGAGAGAACAAGAAGCCACCCGTGGGCTGCTGCAGGGCGTGGCCATCGGTAGAGCCTGCCGTTGCCTCAGCGATCGCACCCGACCCGTTTCGTGGCTGGGGTCGGAACCGTTCGGCGCACATCCGCGCACAAAGGGAGCCCGTTTTTTTTCGCCGGCGGGCACCGGCATCGAACACCGTCGATCCCGAAGGGTCTCCTGGCACCTCATGCGCGAGGTGCCAGGAGACCCTTCGGGTGCAACGTAGAGAAAGCGGAACAGAGGTCCGCGGGGAGCGGGGTCGATAAAGACGCCTTCCTCTCACCCGGCCACACGAACGGCCGGGGAGGCACATGCCATTGCAGAAGGCGAGGGCATGTTTGGTGTGCCCCGCCAGTGATGCGGGGCCACGCCCAACGGCCGCAGGGAACGCGGGCCGGGGCACGACGTGACTGGTTCAGGACGCTTTGGAACGGGGCCCGCGCTGGCGCGGGGCAGAGGGCTTGCCGCCGGGCGAACCCAGCGCTGCCGTGCCTTTGCATTCGGGATACCGGCTGCAGGACCAGAATGCACCGGACTTGCCGTTGCGTTGCCGCGTGGGACTGCCGCAGAGAGGACAGGCGGGACCTTGGGGTACGGGGAGGGACAGGCTCGCGCTGCGGTACTGCTCCACCAGTTGCGCCACCCAGGCCGATTGCCGGTCGATGAAGGCGTCCAGGGTCAGTTGCCCCGTCTCGATCATGTCCAGCGCCTGCTCCCAGACCGCGGTGGTGCCGGGATCGGCGATGGCCGAGGGCACGGCATCGATCAGTGTGAAAGCAGCATCGGATGCGCGGATGGAACGGCCCTTCTTGAGGAGATAGTTTCGGCCGAGCAGGCCGTTGATGATGCTGGCACGGGTTGCTTCGGTGCCGATTCCCGTGGTCTCTTTCAGCTTCTGCCTGAGGCGCGGATCGGTCACCAGCTTGGCAACCCCTTTCATCGCCTTGACCAGTTCGCCCTGCGTGTAGGGCTTGGGAGGCAGCGTCTTGAGCGCCTTCACATCGACCTGTTCGATGCTGCAACGGCTTGCCTGCGCGAGCGGTGGCAAGACCTGGCTGCGCGGTCCCTGTGAATCGTCCGCGTCCTCGGCCCCGTTCGCCGCATGGCCGGGCAGCGCGATCCGCCAGCCGGGAACGACGATCTGTTTGCCGGTCGCCTGCAAGGATTGGCTGCCTGCGGACAACCGGGCGGTCGTCCTGTCGAATTCGTGGTGGGGCAGGAACTGCGCCAGGAAATGGGAGCGGATCAGGCCATAGACCGCGCGTTCCTTGTCCGACATGGCGGCAAGTTTCGCTGGCTCCAACGTGGGAATGATGCCGTGGTGGGCCGTGACCTTGCTGTCGTTCCATGCGCGTGAGCGCTGGGTGCGGTCGAGGCGTTCGATCAATGGCCGCAGGCCGGGATCGGTCGCCAGCACCGCGTCGAGTACCGCCGGAACTTCCGGGAGCATGCTCTCTGGAAGGTAGCCGGAATCGGAGCGGGGATAGGTGGTGGCCTTGTGCGTTTCGTACAGAGCCTGTGCGATGTCCAGCGTGTCCTGCACGTCCAGGCCCAACTGGCGCGAGCAGACCTCCTGAAGTGTTCCCAGGTCGAACGGCAGCGGTGGCGCTTCGCTCACTCGCTCGGTCTCCAGCGAGACCACCAGCGCCCCACGGTCCTGCCGGATGCGGTCGGCGGCTTCCCTGGCCAAGGATGGCCGCAGGCACCGTCCCGCAGCATCGGTACTGCCATCGGGCGGCACCCAGTGCGCGGCGAACGACTGGCCGGCATGCGACAGTTGGACTTCGACGGCCCAGTAGGGCACGGAAACGAAACCCGCGATCTCGCGATCCCGGTCCACCACCAGGCGCAACGTCGGCGTTTGAACGCGGCCGACCGACAGCACGCCCTGGTAGCCGGCTTGTTGGCCGAGCAGGGTGAACAGGCGGCTCAAATTCATTCCGATCAGCCAGTCCGCACGCGATCGCGCCAGGGCCGCATGGTACAGCGGCAGCGTTTCGCCAGAGGGCTTGAGCGCGCCCAGTGCCTTGCGGATGGATGCGTCATTCAGGGCCGACAGCCACAGCCTCTGGATGGGACCCCGGTAGCCGCACAGATCGATGATTTCGCGAGCGATCATCTCGCCCTCCCGGTCGGCGTCCGTGGCAATGACCAGATCGGTGGCCCGAGCGATCAATTGCTGGACCGCCTTGTATTGCTTGGCCGTGGAGGCCTTGACCTCGCTGCGCCAGCGCGTTGGAACGATCGGAAGTTGCTCGATGGACCAGCGTTTGTACTGATCGCCGTAGGCTTCGGGCGGTGCTGCCTCCAGCAGATGGCCGATGCACCAGGTCACGGTGTCGCGGGGACCGATGTAGCAGCCATCGCCGCGCCGGGTGGCACCCAGTACCCGGGCAATGTCCTTGGCCTGCGAGTGCTTTTCGCAAAGATACAAAGCCATGGAGCCTCCCCGGAAATGGCGTGGCGTTCGTTGAATAGGACACCAGCATGTCCACACTGGCTGCCGTTGACAGCAAAGAAGCGGAAGCCGATAGCGCCCCGCTTGTTGGGCGGCTGCGGCAGGGGGAGCGGGTTGGGTTCGCCGATGGTCGGATAGACAAGCTGGCGCATCTGTCTGGACGACCGCCGCTGGCGCAGGCCGCAATCGTTGAGGCATCGCCGACGTCTGGCGCATGGAGGGCGGATAACGGTTGCGGCAGCCGCCCTCGCAGACCCCGTTCAATCGGCCTGCGGTTCCGTCTCGTGTCCCGATGGCCGGGCGCTGAGGGTCACCGACTCGATGCGGTAGGGCAGGATGCCTACCGTTCGGGCGTTGATGCGATAGGTCGTGCGCGGATTGTTGTCCTCATCGGTCCAGTCGTTGCGTTCCTCACGCCCGTTGACGGCGATGCGCATGCCTTTCTGGAACAGGTGGACCCAGTGTTCGGCATCGCGGTGCCACCATTCGACCGGCCTCCAGAATCCGCCACGGTCCTCGTAGCCGTCCTTGCCCGGAATCGGGTTGTCGAAATACACGTTCAGGCGCAGGACCCGACGCGGCTCCTCGTTGCCGTTGGGGTACTCGTCGTACTCGGGCGCAGAGCCGATATTGCCCTCGCCATGGAAATGCGTGCTCATGGGTGTGACTCCTCGGGGTGGGCGATGGCGCGGATTCGCCGCTGGTAGATCGTGTCGGCGTGGGCCACCTTGTTGGCGCAGTCGGTGGCCTGCCGCGCGATGCTGTGGGTGAGGCTGACCTGCATGTTCAGCACGATGCGCTGAACCTCGATGGCGTACAGGTCATCGATCAGCGCGGCAGGCATCGCGGGATCGGCAAGCAGTCCCTCCCACAACGCAACCCCCATGCGGGAGCGATCGACGTTGCGCCAGCGCAGGAACGTCGTGCCGGCCCCGGTGTTCTGCGGGGCCAGATGGGCGGCCAGCCGATCGAACGGAAAGCCTTGCACCTGTGGCAGCAAACGGCGCTCGGCCAGTGCAACGAGGCTGTCGCGCAGACCACCGCAATGGCTGGCCCAGTCCTCCAGCGCCCCCTTACCTTTAAAGGGTCTTAAAAGGCCTTTTAGGTAGGCTGCATGTTCCAGCGCCTGGAAGGCTGGCTGTTCCAGCGGAGCAAAGCGATGCAGCGCGCTCATGTCGGCTCCTCTCTGTCGCTGTCGGAGGGGGCGTCCTCGTCCTGCGGCGTCGCGTCGGTGCCGGTGGGCGCTGCATCGGTATCCATGATGGGTGCCTCTTCCGGTTCACGGGAGCGCGTGGTGGCAGACGCCGGCGCGGACCGGCGCACGGGCGGTGGGGCGAAGCGCGAGCGGCGCGAGCCGTCCAGAATGTCCTGCGGCAGATCGCCGAATTTCTCCCGCGCCACGCGCGCGGCGGCGTTGCCGGTGGAGAAGTCGTTGCGGGTCGTCCCGGAGTATCGGTATTGCTGTGCCAGCGAAAACAGGCTGCGCAAGGCGTGGGCGCCTTCGTTGAGCCAGCGTTCCAATGTCCCGCGATCGATCAGCGCGGTGTGGTGGGCCAGGATCAGGCGGCGTGCCAGATCGTCGTAGTCCGCCAACAAATAGACCGCCATGAAGCCCAACTGCGAGGCGACGAACAGCGGCAGCTTGACGGGCTGGACGTTGAGGTTCTCACCCAGGCTCAGGGCGGGTGGAACGTCGGCCAAGGCACGGTCCACCTGTTCGCGCAGGGTCTGCAACTGTTCCTTGGTGGCGTTGAGCTTGTCCTCGATCCGAAGCATCCACCAGTCGGAATAAGGATCGTCCTGTTCCGATCCACGCTTCAACTTGTTCATGATGCCGACGAAGCCGTTGAGACCGATGATGCCGGGCTTGCCTTCCGCGGCGGCCCTGCCATGCCAGATGCGGGAGGCGTGGTGGGTGTGCAGCGTCAGCGACATCGCACTGCGCAGCGACCCCAGGTTCAACTGCAATGGTTCCGTTTCGTTGGCCATGCTGGCAACCCTCGTTGGTGGAGACGAGGTTTCAGCATCTGCGAGCGCGGGAAGGCCGTCAGTGATCAAACCGCATCCCTCGAACGCCTGTTTGTGCCCGCATGCACAGGGGCGACGGCCTCCCGAGCGTCATTGATCCTCCAGCCAGGAAGGCTGCATGTCGCGCTATACCCAGGGTATAGGCGAGCCTGGCCTTCGGTGGACGCCGGCACAGGCGCGTGGAGCGCTAAAGGTCTCGCGACAGGGTGCGCGCCGCAAAGCGCGCGCCGCTCGATCAGTCCGCCGATGTGGGCGCATGCCCCGCCGTCGATGGAGGGTGGCGCGCCGGGTTATACCCGGGGTATAGCCCAGCATGGAACCCAGTGGACGATCCAGCGTGCGATTGCGAACCTCAAGACTGCACCGCGTCACGGCATCCGCAGCAGGGCCCGGATCTTGGCGATGTGCGCCCGTGCCACCTCCGGGTCTGCCGGGCGGGACGGGGCCGGCTCGGCCGCGGTGGGAGCGGTGGCGGCGGGAGGTGCCTTCGATGCGGCCCAGGCTTTGAAATCCCCGCGCAACGCGCGCTGGATGAGGGCAAAGAGATAGCCTGCGGGATTGCGCACCGTGCTTTCGCGGCAGCGTGCATCCCACTCATCCAGCACGGCCTGGTGCAACGCGGGATCGACCGACTGCAGGGCGGCGAGCGCCCCGTTCTGCTGTTCCGACTTCAGGGCCTTGAAGCGCTCGGGCAGGAGCAGGGCGCCTCGCGTGCGGGGTACTGTACGTATTTCTTTTTCTATCTCTTCTTTACGTACAGTACGGTCCTCGTTCGGATTCCGAAGCGTGCCGGTTTGGCGGGCTTTTTGACCCACTTCGGAATCCGAACCCGGTGGTTTCCGATTCCGAAGAAGGCCGCTCGACCCGTCTTCGGAATCGTGACTGTCCCCAGCCTGTGGATAACCGATCGTCTCCCCCCACCCCTGGGCGGCGAGGCGTTGGGTCAGCACCTGCAGACGGCTCGGCAGTATCCGCCCGTTGAGCATCGGGTCCTCGGCCATCTCCTTGAGCGTGTGCACGCCGACCCGCTGGATGGACTTGCTGGCGTGATCGAGCGCATGGCTGACCAGCCCCAGGTAGTCGGGGTCGAGCTGGATGCCTTCATAGGGCGTGAGCGGTTCGTCGTGAAGGACGTAGAGATTGCCCAGCATTCGCCCGGTCCTGGCATCGCGCCGCCGCCGGACCAGGCTGACCCAGCGGGTCAGGCGCAAGAGGGTCAGCGCGCGTGCAACGGTCTCATGCGATGCCTTGGCAGCGCAGGGCATGGAGGCCAGATAAGGGCACAGTTGGTCATAGGTCGGAAAGGCCGTGATGCCATCGTCGTTGAGCAGCAGGCGAAACACCTGCCAGGCATTGCGCTCCAGGGGCGTGAGACGCCGGTCCAGCAGCAGCGCCCTCGGCACGCTGTCATGGCGATTGCCGCTGAAAATGAAGCCATCGGATGGGGGCAGGGCTGGCGCGGCTTTTTCCGGCGGGGTTGCGGGTTCGACTTGCATCCGCTGCAGCGCCTGGTCGAGCAGTTCTCCCAGCAGGACCGGCCCGCCTGGTCTGCGCGGTGCTGTCATGTTCAAACCAGCCCTTCATCGATCCATCCGCGAATGGCGCTCCAGATCACCGAGACCGGCACCCCCGTGGATTCCGAAAAATCCGCCGCGATGGCGAGCATGGCCGTGTCGTTGTTCAGCGCGATGCCCCGCTCCTTGATGAGGTCCGACCAGGATTCCCACAGCTGTGCGTCCTGCTGTTCCGTCAGGACCGGATACCGACCCTTGCGCTTGGGCAAGCCGATCACCGATCTGCGCAGCGCGACCTCTTGATGCGTCAATCCGTAGAACTTGCTGATCATCTCGGTACTGGCACCCAGGCGCAGCATCCGGTCCACCGCCTCGATCTCCTTGGCCACGTCGTTCACCTGATGCAGCAGGCGGCGCAGCACATCGCGGTTGACCTCGACCGAACACCAAGACACCGTTGCATTCGCCAGCACGCTCGCCATGGCCGGGTGCTTCAGGGCATCGAGGTCCTGGTCATCGAAGCCCATGGATTTGGCTTTGCGCAGCTGGCCGTTGCGAAGGTCGTGCAGGGCCTGTGCAATCACGGCCTGGTTCAGCGGATGCGGACCGGACATCGCGGCCCGTCCTACGGGGACGGCATGGCGCTGTCGCCATGCAGGGAGGCTTCGATGTCCAGCAGCCGCCGCGCTAGGCGCACCAGCCGAAACAGTTTCACCAGGCCGTTGTCGCTCAATCGCGGAAACTGTACCTTGAGGCTCGGCCCTTGCAGCAGGGGGCCGAGATGGTTTGCCAGATGCACCGTGTCGATGTGCGGGGCAACGAACCGTGCGTGCTCAAACGGTGCGCTCAGGGCATGCAGGAGCGAGAGGATCGTGCGCGGGAAGGGCGCACTGGCGCGCTCGCCGATCGATTCGCTGTCCTGGGCGCAATGGAAGCCGATACCGTCTTCGCTGGGAAGGATTTCAGCGGACAGTTCCGCCTCGTCGGCGATTTCCAGCGCCAGTTGCGCGATGAGGGTTCTCAGCCGTTCCGGCGTGTCCAGGCCCGGATCGATGTACCAGATGTCGCTCACCGGATAGAGGCCACCCGCCTGCACCGGAATGGCTTGCAGCACATTGCTCTCGAAGTCCGGCGGTGCCTCGCCAAGGTGGTCGGCCACCAGGCGCTGGATGGACTGCAATCGATCGGACGTCGGTGCCGGGGAAACCACATGCCCACGCACCCGCGCTGCATGATCGTCCGCCTCGTCGAAAGCGCCGGTGCGCGCTTGAACTGTGAGCGGTTCGGGTGGCGAGACCGCCTCGGAAGGTTCGGTCGATGGTTCCGTGCGGGGCGCAGGCAGCGCTGCGATGGGAGATGTCGCAGGCGATGGGCGTGGGGGAGGGGGCAGCTCGGGCGGGGCCGGCATCGCGGGGATGGCCGGCACGCTGCCCGGTTCACTGCTGAGCAACTGCCAGCGCTTGTCCGAGGCCGTGATATCGAAGGCGAGCGTATCGTACTTCTCGCCCAGCAGATCGGCCATCTGTCCCACCAGTTCGTCCTGCACGCGCTGCACGTTGAACTGGCCTGGGCTCGCGTCGAAGACCGACAGCACATCCTGGAACAGCGTCGGAAAATCCAGGTCGAGCCGGCTCGATGCTGCACGCGCCTCCCAAATCTTCGTTCCCGTCCTGCGCAGGGCCGTGAGTTGTTCGACCTGGTGCCGACCGAGACCGCCGTAGAGGACATTCGGAATGGCAGGCAGCAGGTATTGAATCGCCTCCTGCATGCGGCTGATGTGGGGTTGGGGAACCGGATAGCCATCTGATTTCAGCCGCCGCGCCAGTTCCGATTGCGACAGCGGCTTGCCATCCTCTTCTTCATAGAGCTCCCGAACCTTCTCGATGCCGAGCGCCCGCTCGATGAAAGACAGGCCGCCATGGAGTTCGTTTTCCGCGAGGTGGCCGGTCAGCGCGACGATCTCGCCGCGCTGGGGCCAGGGGCGAAAGAGGCAACCGATGCGAAAGAACCGCTCGTCCTTGGTCTGCGCCCACAACTCCCGCAGGACTGCCAAGCGGGTATTGCCACCATTGCGGATGATGTAGTGGGTCGCGCCAGGTCGGCGGGTGATCGGCGGCGGTGTGTCCAGACCACGCTCGCGGATCGACGCCAGGATGTCGTCGTACAGCGGATTGCGCGTGATCCGGGGATCGAGCTCGTAGGGGCGCAACTCGTCCAGTGTCACGATCATCGGCGTATCGGCGATCGGGTCCGTCAGCGCGTCTGCCACAGGCCCGGTGCGGGTGAAACGGTCCTGCAGCAACCGCGATGCCATGTCCTGTGGGGAAATCTCAGCCATGGGGTGCCTCGTGTCTGCCGGTATCGCGCGATGTGTCTGCCTGGCGCTGCGCGCGGCGCAGCCGGGCGTGTGCATTGCTAGCGGAGCGGTGATCGCTCGGGGTCGAGCTGGTGAAGATGGGAGCCAGCCCGGCTTTGAAAAACCGGAGGTGCCCCCCGGCGGTGCGTGTGACTTCCCACCCCTCCTTCAGCGCAAACTCGATGAGAGGCAGCAATCGTTTGTGGCCGCGGGCAAGCTCATGGGCGTTTGGCATGGGCAAATCTCCCGCCGGGCTTGCCGTTCACCGCGACAAAACGTTCGTTCCACTGGGGGCACAACTCCGAAGCCAGGGCGCGGACGATCTCGAATGCCGCTGGGGTGAGGCGTCCCTGGGGGCGGCGATATTCCACCCGATGGGCGGGCAATCCGCGTGTGGCGGCGCGCGGAAACGCCTCGATGGCAGGCACCTCTGTTTCGAGGACATGGACGCCGGGATGTTCTCCGAACACCAGGCGCAGCGTCTGCTGGATCAGTCGGGCATTGGCCGAAACCGCAGGCACCCGATTGATCAGCAGGTGCAGCGGTGGCACGGGGATGCCAAGATGCCGGTATGGGGCGATATCTTCGATGAGCTGCAGCGTCCCGCGCCGCAACTCTCGGGCTGCGAGCACTTCCGGCGTCACGGGTGAGACCACGCATTCCGACGCGAGCACCGCCATCTCCAGGAGGACGCTTCGGGCCCCCTGGGTGTCTATCAGCACCACGTCGTAGTGGGGTCGAAATACCGGGAGCAGATGGCGTAACCGCAGCCGTCCATCCGGAGCATTCAAAAGCAGCGTATTCAGTTGCCGATGCTCGTCGTTGGACAAAACCACATGCAGGCGTTCGATCGCGGTGTGCGAGACCAGCCGCGTGAGGTCGCGCTCGTTGAAAGCCAGTAACTCGTAAATGCCGGACGGGGCACGGCTGGTGAGCTCGTAGTACGACGAGAGGGTGGGTTGCATGTCCAGGTCCAGCAACAGCACGCGCAAACCCGCGTCCGCGATGAACCCGCCGAGATTGGCCGCGACGGTAGTTTTCCCGACGCCGCCCTTGGTCGAAATCACCGAAATCACCTGCATGGCGGTTCGCTCCGCTTCACAACGAATGGGAGCCGGGTCATGCGCGGTCATTGAGACGGTCGATGATCCACTGGTCGATCTCCGTGGAATCCCAGCCCACGGCACGCACCCCTAGCCGGACGGCTTTCGGAAACTTGCCATCCTTCATCAGGTTGTACAGGTGCGCGCGTTTGAAACCCGTTTTGGCTTCCACCTCCGCACGGCGAAGGATTTTGCGCCCGGTATCTGGCGGGCTGCTCTGTTCGGACATTGCGATCACTCCTTGATGCTCAGTGGCACTTCTTGGGCGTGATCCGCATTAAATGGATGCCATTGCCGAAAATCAGTAAACAATGCGGTTGCAATGGATACCGCATTCATTCCGTCGCAATCAGAAACGTGATTACCAGCCAGTTCGCTCGTCATTCAACTCTCACGGTTTGGGTCAGGGCGCTACATATTAAGTAGCGATCGCGCGCGAATGAAGAGCTTGGTATTGCCTGTCAGGATGCCAGGCGCTTGAGCACCATGTTCTGCCGCAATACGTCGCCAGAACGACTTAAAAATGTCGGTGCTTTACACAAAAAGGTGATCTCAAGGTGGCTTGCCGCTATTGGCAGAAAAACTGAACGAACCTTCAATCGTTTTGAAAACAATGGAAAACGGCACCTGCCATACAAGCAGGTGACTTTTTTTGTCATCAGGCCGATGGAAAATGCAGGGGATATGTCATGAAAATTTCATGTTGACCATTAATCGCTCGGCGTGGCCATTCCGATTTCTCTTGCACGTTGGATAAATCGAGTCGTGTCCGGTGAGGTGTTTTCTTCGGAGATAACGATGAAGGTAGGGACATCCGGGATTTCGTCCACCATGGGCCGGACGATGACGGTCGGGTGGTCATACAGGGCGGCTTGGGACTGCATGCCGATGCCCAACCCGTATCCTGCCGCGACGAGCATCATCATGGCCTCATGGCAAGCGGCATGTTCTGCGACGGTCGGTGATGCGAGATCGTGATCGGTGATCCAGCGCTGTATGACTTTGTAGCCACCCGCCCATCGTTCCGGGTGGCACATGATCAGTGGGTAACGGACCACTTCCCGCATGGAAACTTTGTCCTGTGACAGGATCGGGTGATGTTTGGGGATCGCTATTGCTGGGCGCTCCGTCCACACTGTGTGTTTGAGGTAGCCATCAATGGGTTCCTCATCCATGGTGAAGCCGATGTCGATCTGGTCGTATCGAAGCGCGATCTGCATTTCGTTGACGGTCATTTCGGTAATGCGAACTTCCGTACTGGGTTCTTCCTCCCGGTTTTGTGAAAGAAGTCGTGTCAGACGCGGCTGGGCGAGACTGTCGGTAATGCCTACCCGCAAGCGGCCTTTGAATCCGAGGGATGCCGCTGCAACGCGGGTTTTAGCGCTCTCTATGTATTCGATTATGCGGCGGGCCTCGTCCCGAAATACCTCTCCGCACCAGGTGAGGGTGATCCGGCCCTTCGTTCTGTTCAGCAGTTGCACGCCCAATTGCTCTTCCAGATCCTTGATTGCCCGCGATAACGGTGACGGCTCGATATTCGCTCTTGCAGCGGCGCGAACGAAACTCTGTTCCTGCGCAACGATCAGGAAATATTTCAAGTGGCGTATTCTCATGATGAAACCTCCTTTGGTTGTTCGAGTAGTGCCCCTTTAGGGGGCGCGAAATTATTCGCGCTCGAATCAGCCTTGCGGATGCTGCATCTGAAATGGGCGATTGAAGGACAACCGCCGCGCGTAAACGGCGCATAGATCTAAGCACCAAAATTTCAAGCAGCAGATTAGGGAGAGGCTGCAGAATTGGCGTGGAATGAGATGCTCATTTCACCCAGTCATTTCAGGCGAATATTTATGTGAGCCCATTGTGCTAACGTGGTCTCTCGTGCCCTCGTTTCTGCTGTGCTACTCTCCGTGAAGTTCAGTTTCGTAGGGTAAGCTCTTTCGGTAATAAGGCCTCAAGCTAACTTATATTTTTGTATGAACGTTGGTTGTATCCACTTTGAATTTCAATAAGCTATCTTTTATGAATAATTTTTTGCAAAGGATTTGCAATTATGAAGCCGCGCGACCTGCATACAATTCATAATCTTATTGTGACGAACTACACGATCGTTCAGCAACCGAGCGGAAGCTACCTGCACAAATTTACACCTGCAACAACGGCGACTGTGTACCAATTTGAAGGAGCATCAACGCCAAGGGTCGTGGATGGGAAACATTACAATATCGGTTTCAGGCCGGATCGGAATGGACTGAATATTGTTGATACGGCGTTTATTTCGGAGATTTCCGAGGTGGACCCAGCGATTAGCCATGCGGTGGCGCAGAAAGTATCTGCTGAAAATTACGCGATTGAAAAAGCCAATAATGACCGGCGAGTAACGCCCAAGGGTAAAGTGACTGGCTACTATTGGGGGAAGAAGTACGCTTGGCGTGTTTTCGGCTTGGCCATAAGTCAGAATGCCTTTGATGAGTATCTCAAAGAGATAGGCCATCCAACAGTGCCTTGCACGACTTATGAGCCAGACAAGCCATTCGGAAACACCCAATCTATCGCATATGCCGAAGAAGGCCTTGAGGGCGCGATGAAAAATCTGATAACTCTCGCGACGAAAAAAGGCTCTTACTACACGTCTCCGCTCTATTCCAAAAAATTTGCAATTAAAGGAATCAATGCAATTACGGACAAGAAGGCCTGAGCAGTCGCTTGCTCACGCATGACGCTCGCGTGAAAACACGACAGTTGCCGAAAAGATGATCCCGCGCAAGGCAGCTTTTGATTTCAGAATTTCTTCTGCGGTGCCATTGCCGCGTCATTGAAGATCGATATGAAATCAACTCCTAAAGCGATTGCGCAGAAGCCCCGAGATCCTGCAATTCGTACAGACGCTCCCCGTCCCGGACTCGGAAAAGGCTTGGGTCCCGGAAACGCGGGCGGTTGGCCAGCAGGCCCCGACAAGGGACCGTCCGGGAAAAAGAGAAGCGTCAATCGGCCGCGTCAAAAGTGACGCTCAAGCGCCGCGCTCTGCGCGCGGCGTGCCGCGATGGTGATCGCACCACTCATCGAAGGATCTTTGCACGTGCGTCGCAGGTTCTTGCCAGAGAAGCGATGCGAAAAAGCCCACATGGTTGAGACGGTGGGCTGTGACATACATCCTTACCAGTGCATCACAGATTTTGTTTGCCGCCAACACTGGCCTGTAGATGTGTCCTCTTGCTGCCACCCTCTCGATGAATGTCCGTAGTTGATCGGTCCGTTGGGGAAATATGATGCCCCGATTCCATCGCTTGAACGTCGCTTCGCTGGGCAGCGAAGCCGGATCGGTACTATTCAGCAGCAATTGTTCGCGCAACTGCGCGAGACTTGCTGCGCCTGCGAGTCTTTTAGCCATCCTGAGCCAGGAGACGCCGGGTTGAATTTGATGGCCTGTGAGTAGATCGCTGTACTTTCCACACAGTTCCTGCGCTTGTATCGCACCTGGGTGACGAACTGCTTGTCTTGCTACGACACTGAGTTGGAGTTGCAGCCAAGCATGCAGTCGAGGTCGAAGTGTCTCTCTCTCGGTTTGGGCTGTGGCAAGAACGTCCAAATCATGGTTGCGCCAGAAGAGGTTCAGCATTGGGTCGGCACGAACAAGCGCGGCGGCGTTGCGAAAGTCGCCCACCACCAACGCGGCATCAGCCCTTTTGGAGGCGAGTTCGATCTCGACATAGGCCCTCATGAAAGCAGTAGGGTAGGTCGGCTCTTCACGGATGCCAGCGATGAAGCATCCCCACAAGCCGGGAAGCTCGCCCGAAATGCGATCAGCAATTTCGTTCGACTCAAGCGCGCCGGCATGTAAGCCGGCTTCCAGTGCGTTTGCGAATGTGATCGCCCTTTCGTTGTCCTGCCCCAGTGCCTTCAAGGCCTCAATGGCCTGCTTCATGAGCCGTTGCGGTGAGACGTCCCTTCGACGCAGATTTCGTGCGAGGGTGCCGAAATCACCGGGCTCGGACTCCATCTCGTGCCATGGAAATCCTTCTGCCTTCATTTCCCATTCCACCGATGGCAGGAAGAGGCCACTGAACACCATGGGAGTGGGGCGTCCACGACCGAGCGTCAATGTCATTTTTTGGCTTTCGGTAGTTGTCGCTGGGCTAGATCTGGTCGTCCGTGTCGAGCAGATGTCGGTGGCCTCATGATCCGTCCACCATCCTGAAGGCTACGACCTTTCGGCTCTTTCGAGCAATACGTTTGCCTATGGGTAAAAACAAGTCTATAATCGTGTCCATCCCAAAGCCTGGGATATGAGAAAGTTGTTAGAAATCAAGCGGTTAAAGGCTAGGTTCTAGTCCCTTCACCCGCTCCAATTTTCATGCTATGGACTTCCAGTGAAGTCCATAGCTTCTTGATCCCACAGTGGTTTCTGTCTGTGGAGCATCCAGCAAAGTCTGCTGAAATTCACCCCCATCCACGCATTTTTAGTACATAAATTAGTACTGAAAATTCGGGCGCTGGGTTGTCCGGTTTTTGGCTGTGCTGCTTCCATCGACGTCGGTACACCTCTCCTCATCCTGAAGGAGAGTTCGATGGCTTTGATAGATACTGCCGTGCGGCAGGCCAGGACCACTGGCAAGGACTACACCCTCAACGACGCGCACGGCTTGCTGCTCTTCGTGAGTGCCAAAGGCAAGAAGAAGTGGCACTTCCGTTTCTCATGGCCGGGCCAGCAGCCTCGCATCGCCATCGGTCCGTACCCGGAGATCAGCCTCAAGGAGGCGAGAGCCCGCCGGGATGAATTTCGGGCGCAGCTTGCCAATGGGGTCGATCCGCGTGTCCATTCTTCGCCAAGCCGAACAAAAGGCGTTGGCGGCGCCGACCCATGCTTTCCAAGCCGTGTTCCAGTCGTGGCGGGATTTCAAGGCATTGAGCCTGAAAACCGGCCGCCAGAGCACACTGTCGCAGATCAATCGCATCTTCGACAAGGACGTGCTCCCTTGGCTTGGCACGGTGTCCATCTTTGACGTGACGCCGGCGCATCTGTTGGAAGTGTTGCGCAAGATCGAGCGCCGCCATGCGCTGACCACTGCGGAGAAGGTGCGCACCTGGTTCAACCAGATGTTCCGCTCCGCGATGGTGGAGAAGGGTCTGCCTGCGAAACCTGCCAGCGATCTGGACATCGTGGCAGTGCCCAATCCGCCGGTGAGCCATAACCCGTTCCTGCGCAAGGAGGAACTGCCCGCGTTTCTGCGGAGGTTGCGCAAGTACCGTGGCTTAAAGACCACTCGCCAGGGCATTCAATTGTTGTTCCTGACCGGCGTTCGAACGGGCGATTTGCGCTCGGCGGTGCCGGAGCAGTTCGATCTGGAACGAGGCCTTTGGACTATCTCCGCTGTGATCGTCAAGCAATTGCATTTAAAGATGCGCAAGGAAGGCAAGACTGTGCCGCCCTACGTGATGCCGCTGTCGACCCAGGCCATTGCCATCGTCCGCGACCTGCTCGATGCCCAGGCAAGGCGGCCGGCGCAGCGCTATCTGCTGCCCAATCGGGACGACCTCAAAAAGCCCATCAGCGAGAACACGCTCAATGGCGCGCTGCGTTGCATGGGCTACGAAGAGCAGCTGACTGGCCACGGCATCCGGGGCACGATCTCCACTGTTCTCAATGAGCTAGGCTACCGTGTGGAATGGATCGATGCGCAGCTGTCGCACGCCGATCCCAACCAGATCCGGGCCGCCTACAACCAACCATGCGGCCTACGTGGAGCAACGGCGCCTGATGATGCAGGACTGGGCCAATCGCCTGGATCGCTGGGAGGCGGGAGAGCAGGTTGAGGAAGCGGGCGCATCGCCGGTAGCACCAGAAAGCCTGGAAGTGATCGAGGCCTTCTGAAGGCGCTTGCCTCGGGGCAACTGCGGCCTAAAGACGATGCATTGCAAATGCTGGGACAACTTTTTGCGCAAACAGGTGATGTTGGGAATGTGGCCGTGCGTGCGCGCTCATAAACAAACGAATGCGATGCAGTGGGCCGGTTCTCTGTCCGTTGTTTTCGCGTCGCCGCGATGGTTGCGTTGAGCCTGCTGGCGAACTCCGGAAAACGTGAATTTTCGGCTGGCCCACGTGGAAACGGAGTCACCCTGCAGTTTACCTATCACTGGGAAGGCCTATTGCTGCTTCACCAGTTCGACCCTGCGGTTTTGCGACCTGCCATCTTCGGTAGCGTTGTTGGCCAACGGATCGGCATCACCAAAACCGGCAGACGACAATCTCGCCGCATCAATTCCCTGTGCAGTAAGGGCGACGACGACAGCCTTGGCGCGGCCCTCTGACAGCGTTTTGTTGTGCGCTGGATCGCCCGTGTTGTCGGTGTAGCCATTAACGGCCAACTTCAGTGATGCATCCTGCTTGAGCAACTGCACGACCTGCTCGATCTGTGGCCGCGAGTCGGGGAGGATTTCGGTCTTGTCCGTGGCAAAGTTGACGTGCAACGCCACCTTGCCAGTCTTGTCGATCTGGGACTTCAGTTCGCTGGCCGGCAATAAGCCAGCGGTAACTTTCAGCGGCTTGGTTTCGGCGATGAGAAGTCCGCCGCCGAACTGGTAGCTGCACAGGTGAATCCAGATATTGCGATCAGCCCGTCGCACAACAAATACTTGCGTAGCGTTGTTCCAGATATCGCCCAAGCCACTGTTGTACTTGAGTGCTAAGTCGCGTGGCCATTCTTTGATTTTCTGTGCAGCCTCTTCCGGAATCTTGCCGTCAAAGATCTTCTTGCCTCCCAGCGAAGAAACGACCGATTCGATGTTGCGCTGGAGTTCCAAGTCCGAGAATGTCTGGCCCTCGGCGGCGCTGATGTGCGCCGACCATACCTGGCCTTCTACAGGCTCCAAGTGATCGCCTGTCCAGAAGGGCACCTGATCGAAGCCGGTGACGTCCGGCGTGCTGCCAGTGACATATCCGCTGGGAAGTGCGATGTAGGGAAAGGCCCCCAGCGGTGCGCTCGACACAGGCAGGCTGGAGGGCTCGAACGCTTTACTGGCAGATGCTTTCGCAGGGTTCGAGTCTTGCGTGCTGGCGGCGGCAGCCGCGGGTGGAGTTGCGTGAATGTTTGGCGCCGTTTGGTCTTGCTTTTTGCATGCGCCAAGACCTAAGGAAATGGCTATAAGCAACGTCGTTGCTACTGTTTTGTGCACAGAGATATTCCTTGCCAAGGGACAAAAAAATAGTGTAGCTGCCAGCCTCGCTGGTCATGTTGCGAAACGATGCAGAAAACGACTGGTGTGACGAGTGGTGCACGGCGAAGCACGCTTTAGCGCTGGGCGACTCTGACATGGCGTATCTGATCTATGCGATCGCCGCAGCTGTGCATTAAGCCGTGCTCACCACCCGGCGAGACTCGGTGCGTAGTGCAGGCTTGGAGAGGTTGTTCGTGGCCTTCGACGACTATCTCATTGCGGCTGCGGCACTCTCACGGCCACCGAGCAGGCGGTGCCAGGCGCGGTCAGCGTCAAATCGGCCGGCAGTGTCTCGGGCGTTGCCTTCAGATAGGCGGTAAAGGTCAGGTAACGCGCGGGCGCGCGGACGCCACCTGGCGCGCTCAGCTTGCGCCAGCGGTGGGGCACACCCATGCCCACCACGGTGCCGTCGGGCGCGACGAGGCGCATCGATTGGGGCGAGGGACCTTCGCCCTCGGGCAGCAGCGCGCCGCTCAGCAATACGAAGCGCGGGTCCCCGGGCACGCGCTGCACCGAGTCCACGAAGGCCGTGCAGCGAGCGGGCGGCATCTCCAGTTGCGAGCCGAGAGCCGTTGCGGCGTCGGAGAGCGGGGGCTGGCCAAAGACCGAGAAACCATGGGGCCTTGTCTTGGCCATGATGCGCTCGGCCAGGGCCCGGTCCCAGATCAGCATGCCGATACGCTGCTCATCATGCACGCCCATCGCCAGCGCGAGAGCTCCGGTCATGCGAAGGTGGGGACCATCGCTGCGTTTGGTTTGGCGGGCTTGCACCGACAACATCTGCGCCAGTACCGCCACCAGCAGCAGCGTAACGCCGGCCCGGGCGAGGCCGCGCAGGGCCATGACGCGTGGCGCGTAGAGTATGCCAAGGGCCGCCCAGGCCATCATCGAGGGCGTGGTGTAGCGGCTCGTCAGCGATCCATCCATGCCGATCTGCAGGCGGCCACTGGCGGTGACGAACGCGGTGCCCGCCACGAAACCGACGAAGGTGAGCAGCGACAGGTCCACCGCGTGGGCCCGCGGGGCCCTTAGCGCAGGCACCAGCCGCGCCAGCGCCAACACAGCAAACAGCACGCCGAAGGCCTGGCTGATCCACAGCGGCTCCATCCGCCGCGCCAAGTGCTGAAACGGGCTGCCCAGATATTGCAGTGTGTACTGCAACACCCCCAAGGGCCGGGTCTGAAGCATGGTCAGCAAGCCGGGGCGGTCTGCCGGCGCGACGAAGTCTGCCATGTAGACACCGATGCCCAGCGCAGCGAGCACCGCCAGTACCGTCACGCGGCGCCAGCCCATGCGCGCTACGGTGGCATAGAGCACCATCATCGGCAGGGCCATGATGCCGTTGGCCATGGTCCCGATGCTCAGCACGCCGAGCGTGCAGCCACCGATGAACCAGCGCAGGCCGTTCGGGGCCTGCGTGGCGCGGTACAGGCAGTACAGCCCGGCCAGCGGCAGCCACTGGGCCAGGAAGAACTGGCTCTGGAATGCCCAGGTGAGGTTCTCGTACTGCACCCACGACATCAACCAGACGGATAGCAGCACCACGGCCGACACCGACGTGGTGCGGGGCATCGGCCCCATGTGCGCTTTCAGGAAAGCCCAAAACGTGGCGATGCTGCCTACCACCAGTAGGTAGTTGGTCCCGATCAGGAAAGCCTGCGTACCGCCGAACCAGCGGTACTCCATCCAGAACAGCGCCTTGGCCAGCACGATGCGGTGTTCATTGAAAAGCTTCCACCAGGCTTGCCAGCCGGCGCCGTCGCGTACGTCGGCGTAAAAATCCAGCGCACCCCACATGTCCCAGTTCGGTACGGGCGTAAAGGTGCGCCAGGCTGCTACGGCCGTCACCAGCGCGAAAAGCGTTGCATAGAGCGAAAGAGCCACCGCCGCCCAGAGGCGGCGGCGTTCAGGAGTCAATGGAATGGTTCAGATGTCAATCTTGTGCAAAAGAGCGCATGGCAGGTTGCGGATCACGGCTGTGATAAGCACCTGTTTCGCCGGCTGTCGCTCGTTTCGAGCCAGTTGTGGTCGCGTGCAGTTGCGATCGCTGGCGGTCAGTTGCGCGATGCCACCGGCGTCGGCGGTCACCGCGGCGGTCCACATGCCGCCGGGCGCCAGCAGCACATGCACGCTCAACAAGCTGTCGCCGTTGTTGGCCCCGCGAAAGCGGACCTTCAGGACCTTACCGTTCTCGACGTCAGTGTTGGCGGGTCGGATGCCGGAGATCACTCCGCGGGTGCTACGCCGGACATGGACAGTGCGCAGAGCAGGACCGATATGGCGTTGAAGATGGGATGGCGTTTCATGGTTTTTTTGGAATTTCTGAAGGCTAGGACGTGCCGTCACAGCGCCATTTCGAGACATGAAAGGCAATTCGCGACACGTCACCACGACAGCTTGCACGTTTGGCGTACGAGACACCACGCGTCAAAAGATGGTGGCGAGAAAGGTTCGCCCCCATAAAGGAAGACTCCATGGACCCTGTGCACTGCACTGCAGTGCATTGCAGTGCACTGCATTGCCTTCGTAACGCGTGGGAGCACAGGTTATAAGGGCCGCAAGGCTTCGTTGCATACCCAACGGTGGTAGGAGGTTCGTAACCCGATGTATTGAGCTGGTGGTTGTCGGGCTCGCCGCCTGCCTGGCGAAGCACGTCGCTTTGGTGAACGAATGACGTTCGTTGACTTCGTCTGTTGAGCGTGCAAGCAGGGCAAAGCGCCCAGGGGAGTGGCGACTTCCCGTCAATGATCTCACTTCGCCTCGTGACGACCTGCGTCAAAAACCCAATGTCGGAGAAGAGCCGTTTTGCTGTCTCGATTCTTGGACGGATGGCGTCTGCCGCACCGGCGTGACCGCCTCCAGATCCAGATCACGCCGGCTGTTTTAGCCGATCTGAGGAATGGCCTGATGACATCCGTCGCGCTTGTAAAAAAGTCCCGCATTGCGCCGCAGCCAGCAGGGCTGAACTGCGGCAAGACGGTCGGGCGTCACAAGCTGGCCGAGCTTCCTAACGGGTCGCAGCACCGCTCGATGTACTCGAAGACATCAGTCCTGATTGGTTCCATTCTCCGGCAGAATGATGGTGTCTTTCTCATTCCATACCGGTGGCGGAGAGCACGATGCTGAGCGAGGTGGCCATGGCCTTGACCATCGGGCCCTTCTCGACGTCTTCCCATTCGTCCAGCGAATGGGTCCGGCCGTTCCTGCCGATGCCGCCACGGCCGATGGTCAGCGCTGGAATACCCAGGTTCATCGGCATATTGGAATCCGTCGAACTCCAGTTCAAGTCCGGCGTGTATCCACCGGCCTCGATGGCTGCCTTGGCAATCTGCACGATGTCGGCCTTCATGTCGGTATTGCCGGCAGGGCGGTCGCCGATGAGCTTGGCCTCCACCGTGATCTTGGCGTTTTTAGTGGACCGGGCAAAGTTCTCGCCATCGGCGGCTTCTTGCACGATCTTCAGCATGCGGTCTTCCACACGCTTGAGTTCGTCTACCGATTCCGAGCGCATGTCGATTTCCATCCAACTGCTCACCGGAATCGAGTTGACGGAGGTACCGCCACCGATCAAGCCGATGCTGTAAGTGGTCTTGGGCTTGGCCGGTACCTGGATGCGAGCGAACTCCACTGCTGCTTGAGCCTGGGCGAACATCGGATTGACAGTGCCGAAGGCACCGAAACTGTGGCCGCCGGGACCGCTGAAGGTGATGCGGTAGCGCTTGGAACCCACGCCGCCGTGGGTCACCCGGTTGACGTCGCCCGACTCCACCGAGAAGAAGGACTTGATCTTGTCCTTGTAGCTGCCCTTGGTAAACAGATATCGCACACCGCGCAGGTCTCCAGGACCTTCCTCGCCGACGGTGCCCACGAACAGGATGTCGTCGCGGGTGCTGATGCCGGCCGTCTTCATGGCGCGTACGAAGCCCAGCAGCACCGACAGGCTCATGGTGTCGTCTCCGATTCCGGGGGCATACAGCTTGGTGCCTTGGCGCTTTACCTTGACGTCGGTGCCGGCGGGGAAGACGGTATCCAGGTGGGCGGACACGACCACCACTTTGCCGTCGCTTCGGGTGCCCTTGCGCAAGCCCAGCACGTTGCCTTCTGGGTCGATCTGTACATCGCTCAGACCGGAAGCCTTGAGCATCTTGGCGAACTCTTCTGCACGGGCTTTTTCACCGAACGGCGGCGCGGGGATTTCGGTCAGTTTGATGCCGTCTTCGACAATACGCCCGTGCTCCTTGTCGAGCGCGGCAGTGGCGCCTTGGTAGATCGGGCTGGCTAGCACACGCCGTACCTCCGCGGCGGGATCCACAGTCTGGGCATGAGCCGCACCCACCACCAAGGTGGCATAGGACAAGGCGATGGAGAGAGCAGGAAGCAGGAATGTCGAGGAGGTCGGTTTCATCGAGTTTCAATCACAACGTTGATAAATTTAAAAATGAGCCGCCGCATGGAGCACTCTTTGCGTGGCGCCTTCTAGATTGGCCGGACAGCACCAACAGTCCAGCCAGACTCAATCACCCCATGCATGGGCCGCGTGCTTTGCATGCGCCAGGGCGGCGGTGCTCTGGAACTGCGGTCTGCCTCGCTCTCACGCCGCAGCGCCCTGCCGCATGATCTTCATCGCCGGAGGTGCCATGCCGTGGTCGGAATGAGCGACGCCAGGGACTGTCTGCACGCGCCAGCGCAGCGGCACACCCAGTTTGGCCGCCGCCGCACGCGCCTGTTCGTAGAAGTAATGGCCGCGCGCAAAAAGGTTCAGGCCCTGGGCTCTCGCCTCGGGATCGGTCGGCAGATTCGGATGGTTCGGGTCGATGTCTTTGTCGCCCAATAGGAGAACCACCTGCCGTGCAAATGCACGCTTCAAATCTTCATCCGTCGCCGCGACGTTGGCCAAGCCCCAGGGGAAATTGGCGTCGCGGTTGGGTAGCGTGTACGAACCGGCATTGGCACTGATGATCAGTTCGGCCTGTGATGCCTTTGCCAAAAGCATGTAGCGGTGCACGAACTGCGCACCGGCCGAGTGGCCGTACAGCGCAAATCGTTCACGGCGAGCTCCAAAGGCTTTACGCCCGATGGCGAAAGCATCGTCGACCACGCGAAATACCCACTGCTCGCTAGGCCGTATGTTCATCTTCTCGTCCACGACGTTTCCGAAGTTATAAAAGTTGCGCCCGGGAAACTTGGCCTGCGTGAACTCCGGCACCAGAACCAGGATGCCCGCATCCTCGGCGGGTTCCACCCATTCGCGGAGATAGCGGTCTGCGTCGCGGCGGACGCCATGCATGACGATGGCGACAGGGTCGTTCGGCTGCCAGCGCGCGGGGCGGTGGGCATGCAGGCGAATGTCGTCGGAGGTGGCGCCAAGGCCAGGTGCGGGAAAGTGCAGGACGTGCGATCCGGCAAGCAGCGTCCCGCCGGCAGACGGCGAGGAAACGCAGCCTATCAGCGGGAGGCCGGCGGCCAGAGCCAGTAGATGACGGCGTTGGGTCAGGTCAGTGATGGAAGCTTTCATTGCATACCTCGGGTTTTGCCACGGGTCTTGGGCGCGGGTGTTTTGCTGTGAGACGTCTGTGGACTTGCCTCAGCCGCAGCCGCCAAGGACGGCAGCGCCTCGAACAGATGCACGGCGCGGCGATGATTCAGGTCGAACCGGCGCCATGCGCACACTTCGACTGGCACATGAAAGCACTCCGCTCCGACGATGCGCAGAACACCGGTCACCAACTCATCGGCCACGCTGCTGCGCGGCAGCCAGGCCACGCCCAATCCTTGCAGGCAAAGCGCCTTGAGCGTCTCCGCCAAAGGCGATTCAGCGCGCGGCAGTAAGCGCGCGCCGATCTGCGTGAGCACACGGTCAAGCAGTGCCGCCGAAAAAGTGAAAGGCGAATACCGGAGCAGGGGCACCTCGCGTGAGCGCTGCAGATCGCAGCGACCGTCTTCATCGACAAAAGCGCGCGATGCGACTGGAACCAATGCATCGTGAGCGACGATACGGCGTTCGTAATCCTTGGTGCGCGTTTCGGGCCTGAGCTGCGAATAGCCCACCAGCAACTGTGCGCCGCCCCCGTCGAGCTCGTCAAAGTGTGACTCAACACCTTGAACACTGGGCACGATCTCGACTGTCAGCGAGGGCTCATTGCGCATCAACGGTGCGATCAGCTCCGGCACGGTGCGCGATGCCAGCGTGTGCAGGGCCAGCACTCGCACACGCTGGCCGTTCTCGCCCGATGCTTGGCGAAGGTCGGCGCGCATCGCTTGCATCGATGCCACTGTCTGGCGTGCCAACCCCATGAACTCCTGCCCATATGGCGTGAGCTGCACCGGGTAGACGGCTCTGTTGACAAGTGGAACTCCAACCCATTGTTCGAGTGCGCGAATGCGGCGGCTGAGCGCAGGCTGTGTGACGTGCCGATCCGCGGCCGCCGCCGAAAAGCTGCCGTTGTGCACCAACGCAAGAAGATCTTCCAGCCACTTCATTTCCATCTTGTTGTCTCCTGGTGCGATGGGCCTTGCGGTCGACGGCGTGTTGCAATGAATCGGCTGCGTCCGCAGTGTTCAACTTGCCCCCGTCATGGCAGCTCACGCCTGGGCGCCATGTGATGATCGCGCGCGGATGCCCGTCCCATGGCATTTCCACCCAGGCCAGCGGCTGAACGACGCCACGGTCCAGCGCAGCGGGCAGAGCTTGCAAAAGGCAGCATCGGGCAGTCGTCCCAGTTTTATCAAGTGTCAGACACTGTAGAGACCGGCGGCATACAGACTATGCCTATTTGGTATATATCTGATTAAACGTAACCTTTCGTGCCTGGATGTTGGCGCGAATCATCGGTGGTATGCGCGGCGGGTGATCCACCAACTTCAGGTCAGCGCATTGAAGGGCCTCGTAACGCTTGAATGTGACGTCAGCACTCAGAGGTATGTCTTGAAGCTGCCAGCTGTGATGTCCATCGCCCCCAATGACGGGTGAACCGTGCTGCAGGGCATCAACCGGAGGCCGTGAACCAGCGGGCCAGGACCGCATGCAACTGCGCGGGTGAGAGGGGCTTACGGAAAACGAGGTAGCCTTCTTCCTCTGCCTGTGCCAGCGCGGCCGATTGGTGCTCGCCGCTCACGAGCGCGCCACGCGCTGCAGGGCACCGCCGCAGCAACTCCTGCAGCAGCTCGAAGCCACTCTGGCCACCGGCAAGGCGCTGATCACACAGAACGGCCCCTGGCGGCAAGGGGCCCGCGTCCACGATCTGCAGTGCTTGCTGTGCCGTGGCTGCCAGGTCAACCTCCAGCCCCCAGGAGCGCAAAAGGGCGGCCACCGCCGTCGCCACCTGCGGATCGTCTTCGACCAGCAGGCAGCGTCCCGACAAGGAACCCATCCGCTCCTGCCATGACACATCGCCCGGCGACTTGCCATCCTGCGGCAGGGCCTCCGGCGCCGCGTCGAGCGAGAGCCAGAAGCACGACCCCCGGCCCGGCGTCGACTGAAAGCCATAGGTGGCACCGATCAGTCGGGCCGAGCGCGCCACCACCGAGAGGCCCAGGCCATGGCCGGCCACCTCCTGCGTCCAGCGGGCGCCGCCGCGATAGAACGGGGCATAGAGGCGATGCTGGTCCTCCAGCGGCACGCCAGGGCCTGTGTCGCGAACTTCGATCCGCCATTGCGTACCGCGCGCGCGAATCCCGACCAGCATGCCGCCGCTCGAGGTGTAGCGCAGCGCGTTCTGAACGAGGTTGAAAATCATCTGCCGCAGTAGCGTGCCATCGGTGTGCACGGTGGGCAGTCGGCGGCGTGGCAGGCCGAACCGCAGTCGCAGCCCCCGCCGCTGCGCATCCGGACCGAACACCGTCGCCACGTCGCCGAATACGGTGGTCAGCGCCACGGGCTCGCGCCGAACTTCGTAGGTACCCGATTCCAGGCGCGACAGGTCGAGCAACGCATCGAACATGAAGGAGAGGGACCGGGCGCAATCTTGGATGCCGTCGAGCACCGGCACGAGCTGCGCATCGGTATTGCGCTGAATCGCCGTCTCCATCAGCAGGCCCAATGCGTGCAGTGGCTGGCGCAGGTCATGGCTGGCCGTGGCATAGAACCGGTTCTTTTCCTCCAGCGCGCGCTCCGCTTCCTCCTTGGCCGCTCGGTAACGTTCTGCGAGCTGCAACCGCTGGCGCTCCATTTCCACCTGCTGCACGACGAATCGGCGCGACCCCCAGGCATGTCGCAAGATCACGCCGCCAAAGAGAGCCACCAGCGCGAGCATGGCCTGCCAGCGCTCGGGGAAATACCATGTCACGGCGGCCAGGATCGGACCGTACGTCGCCACGAAAAACGGAAAGAAAACGCGGGGCTGGGGCGCGAGGAAAGTCGTGCCGGAGGCGATCACCGCACACATGACGAGGTACACCAGGAGCCGGAAATCCTGGGGTGCTCCCTGTGTGAGTGCGATGGGCACGACCCAGAGCAAACCGTCCGCCACTGCCAGCACCTGGAAGATCCGTTCCCAGCGAGGCACCACCTCAGCATCGGGCCGCGCGGCGTCGCGGCGGAAGCGCCACTGCAGGACCAACAGCAGGCCCGCGAAGGCGAGGAATGCCCCCCACCACAAGAGCATCTGGCCGGATGGTGCTCCGCTGCGCGCAAGCAGCCATGTCAGTACGCCCGGGATGACGAGCGCAGGAATCTCCGAGGCCCCGCCACGCGATGCGAACGATTGAAGCAGGCGCCGCCTTACTGCCAGGTCGAGCGCTGCGTTGGATGTTTGGTCTTCGGCAGCGGGCTCGGTGTGCCACGCGTCGGGACAGCGGCTGTCGGGTGCGATCAGCATCTACGATAGGACTGCACGATAGTCGATACGGTGTCCATGGTGGGGCATCGCACGCGCCTCGCATGGCGTGCGCGCGCGCCCAGGGGGCACGAGGTTCAGGGTGCCAAGGTGTTCAGTTCCGCGCTGCTGCAGGGACGTTGCAAGCCGGGCGCCGTGATATCGAAACGGACGCAAATGCCGATATCGCCCGGCCGACCGGGAGTCGTGTTGGTTATCAGATGGCCTTTGGAGTCCACTTCGAAGCGATAATTGTTGTAGGCGACGGGCTGCCCGTTGTCGCAGGAATAGGTGCCCGAGCTTTCGATGCCTCGGCCCGCGATGCGGTAGGTGCCTGTGTATAAGCAGCTGTGGGAGCCGCTAAACCCGTAATTCAACCGGAACTGGCCGTCGCGCGCGGAAAACGACAGCACGGCGGGATACCCCGTCACGCTGGTGCCGCCAATGTTCCGGATCCGATAGTTTTGATTGAAGCGTGCCGTGTGGTTCTCGTACTGGAACCGCGCGATTCGGCGAGGGGTGTCGCCCGGCAGGGTCACCGTTCCCGTCGTTGCAGAATCGAAATCGATGCGCATCTGCCCGAGGTCGGCCGCTTCCTCGCCGTGACCTTGGGCGCCACCGAGTACGGGGCCGTTGCGAAACTCGCGCAGGTCGCCAGAGAAAGCCGTCTGTCCATCAGCGCGCACACCGCCGGCTTGCAGAAAGAGCGAGGAACCATCCGGCCGGTAGCCGACATAGGTCACGACCATCGCCTTGCCTTGCTGTGTGTCGATCTGCAGGCTGCGGCCCGGTCTGCCGTCCACCTCACCCTCGAAGCCCCAGATGCCGGGTTCCGGCTCGGTCTTGACGCCGTTTCGACCGAAGTCGCAAAGGGAGGGCCAGCCGATCAGGACGGCGCCTCCCAGACACCCACCGAACAGTTCGGAACGCTCACCGTTGCGCCACAGCGTTCCAGTGAAAAGGCCATCCGCCTGCATCACGAAATGCTCGGCACGGTAGGTGCCCGTCGTAGTGCCCTCCGCTTCCGTGGTGCAGGTGAACGTGCCATCGGACGAAACGCCAGAGCCTGCGGGCTGGGACGTACCCGCATAGCTGCAACGGGGGAAACCCGGACCTGACTGTGGATTGATCGTCTCCATGGCGAACTGCCCGCCCTGTAATTTCAAAGACAGCTCCAACGGATCGTTCTGGGCTGCAGCGACGGCTGCATAAGATCGCACGCCGATCGGAAAGCGTGTGAGCCGCTCGGTAGGGTCCTCGTAACGGTAACGTGAAATGCGCCGCGGAGTGTCACCCGGCAGCGTGACTGTGCCCGAGGTGGGGGTGTCGAAGACAACCTGCACCGGGCCTGCTGTGGCCGCCTCCTCGCCTTGGCCGACACCTGCGCCGATGACCGGACCATTGCGGAATTCGCGCAAGGTGCCGTTGAAGCTCGAAGATCCTCCCGGGCGCGCACCTCCCGCTTGCAGGAAGAAAGACGATCCATCCGCGCGATAGCCGAGATAGGAGACGGCCATGGATCGGCCGTACTGCGTATCGATGTGCAGGCTGCGGCCTGGTCGGCCATCCAATTCGCCGTCGAAACTCCACATGCCAGGCTCGGGCTCTGCCGTCTGCGCCCAGGCCGGTGAAGCACAGGCAGCCATCAAACCCGTCAGGATGAAGGCCGAGGTGAATGGGCGGTTCGTTGGTGCGTTGTGCATGTGAAACCCTTTGGAAGAGCGAAGAATTTGAGGAAGCAGCACTGGAACACGTCGATTCCGTATTGCCTATCCCTCCGTGGTGGGGTGAATTGCACTGGAGGTTACAGGTTACGCGTGGGCTTGGAACTTGGCCACACCCGAAAAAGTAGGACATAATCTGGGTTTTCTGCCCGAGGGGTGTCCGAAAAACCTCTTGTGCATCAAGAAGTTGAGTCGGAAGCGAGCATTCGTTTCCCGCTCCGTTTTGCAAGGGAAGCTTCGGCTTCCCTTTTCTATTGCGCGAGTCGGTTGCTCTTTGGATTGGCCGATCCGCATTGGCAGCGTTGCGCACCTGCGTGGCCCGGGTTACGCTTGAATGCAAGGTGCGCACCGCGCAGCCGGCGCCCCGATGGTGAAATTGGTAGACACTGCGGACTTAAAATCCGCCGCTTCCTGAAAAGGGGCGTGCCGGTTCGACCCCGGCTCGGGGCACCACTACGATTCGATCATGTCAAGTTACAACGCTCCCTTTGAAATCCATGTCCACGGCCAGGTGCAGTTGCGGGCCGATACGGGGTTCGACCAGTTGCAAGAGGCCTTGAAGCCGCTCTGGAAGTACGCCGGGGCCCGTTCCTTGGCCGATGGTGCGGCGAGCGCCTATGAGGAAGAGCCCGGCATCCAGTTCGACGCCAAGGAGCACACCCTGCAGATCTGCTGGACGGTGCGCGGTGACGAGGACTTCCGCCAGTCGCTCGACGAGATGTGCATGAGCCTCAACGAGTTGTCGGAGCAGGGCGCGGCCATCGAGGTTACGTTCTATGACACCGACTTCGACGAGGACGAAGAGGATGACGGCACCGAAGCGCGTGACGACTTCCTCATGCTGTTCGTGGGGCCAACCCCCGCGGCCATCATGCAGGTGCAGCGCGATCTGCTCGTTCAGGATGTCGTGAACATGATGGAGCGCCACTTCGATGGCGCCGAGCTGGGCGGCGTGGTGGCCGAGATCGACAAGCTGTTCTCGCAGCGTTTCGATGCCCTGGTGAACTCGCTGGAGATCGGCAAGCCGCCACGCGGCAGTGGCGGTTCCGGTGGTGGCCATGGCGGCAGTGGCGGGCGCCGTCCCCGCCATCTGCACTGAGAACACCCCCGTTTTTCCGAACGATCCAATGGCCTCTCATCCAGAGGCGGCCAGCGGGTCAGGGCCGATGGCGATCGAACTGCCTTACCTTCGTGCGTACCCGGATGCCTTGCAGGATCAGGTGCGCACGCTCATCGCCGAAGGGGGCCTGGCGGCCCTGCTGCAGCGGCGCTATCCCCAGGCGCATGCCGTGCGCACCGACAAGGCACTGTACCAATACGCCGCCGACCTGAAGGCGCAGCATCTGCGCAAGGCCGATACGGTGCAGAAAGTGGTGTTCGACAGCAAGATCCATGTGGTGCGGCACGCGCTGGGGCTGCACACCTCGTCGGCGCGCGTGCAGGGCGGGCGCCTGACGGCGCGGCACGAGATCCGCATCGCCTCCATGTTCAAGCAGGCACCGGAAGAGTTTCTGCGCATGATCGTCGTGCACGAACTGGCCCACTTGCGCGAGAAGGACCACGACAAGGCCTTCTACCAGTTGTGCGAGCACATGGAGCCCCGCTACCACCAGTATGAGTTCGATACGCGGTTGTATCTGACCCACATTGAGCATGCGGGTGAGCGCCTCTGGGGCGTCTGATGGCCTTTGCGTATGCTATTGTTTTTGTAGCTAGACGCCGGGAGCTTTATTGCGCCGGAGCCCGATTGGCTTCATGAACCATTGCAGCTTCACCTGCACCTGCACCGTCCGCCGGCACGGTGGCCGTGCTGCAGCATCGGGCCGGTAGCTGCAGCCAGCGCTGTGCTGCGGCCTGCAGGGGCGGCAGCGAGCCCGTGGTGATCAGTTGCATGCGGTCGCATGCGGCGGGGATCTCGTCGCCCGGGTCCGCCAGGAGGCCGGTCGCCTGCAGCAGGCGGCGGGTTTGCCTGGCAACCGGCTCGCCGGTGTCCACCAGGCGCACCGCCGGGCCGATGAGGGCGCGCAACTCCTCGTCGGCGAACACATAGTGGGTGCAGCCCAGCACCAGGGTGTCGATGTGGCCTGCCGTGGTGCCGAACGCACCCATGGCGGCGATGTAGCGCGTGCACAGTTCGCGCACCTCGGAGGATTCGGCGGCTTCAGGCACCGCATGTTCAGTGCTGCGTTCGATGGCGTAGGCCAGCCCGTCGCAGGGCTGCACCACGAATTCGGCCTGCGATTGCAGCGACCCCAGCAGCAACGCGAACTTGCCGCTGGTGAGCGTGCCCCGTGTGCCGATGACGCCGATGCGCCCGGTCTGGCTGAGCGCCACCGCGGGCTTGATGGCCGGCTCCAGGCCGACGAGGGGCAGGTCCGGGCATTGGGTCCGGACCTCGTGAATGGCGGCGGCGGTGGCCGTGTTGCAGGCGACCACCAGGGCCTTGATGCCGTGCACCGCCTGCAGGTAGCGGGTGATGGCGTGGGTGCGCGCGGCGACATAGGCGTCGCCCCGCTCGCCGTAGGGCGCGTGACCACTGTCCGCCAGGTAGACGAAGCGCTCGTGCGGCAGTTCGGCCTGTAGCGCGCGCAGCACGCTCAGGCCGCCGATGCCGCTGTCGAACACACCGATGGGGCGTTGCTGCGAGGTGGGCGTCATGCGTGCCTTGGTGCGATGTGAACGGAAAAATCAGACAACTCCGGCGGCCCCAGCGGCTGCCGGGCCGACCCGCGGCCGAGGGCCGCCACCAAGCCACGCCTGGAGCCGCCGCCATGGCCGGAGAGGGCGTTCAAGCGGCGACGAGGTCGATGGACTTGAACTCGCCCGTGGCGATGCGCTTTTGCCATTCGGCCGGGCCGGTGATGTGGGCGCTGGTGCCGCCGGCGTCCACGGCCACGGTCACGGGCATGTCCACCACGGTGAACTCGTAGATGGCTTCCATGCCCAGATCGGCAAAGCCGACGACCTTGGCTTCCTTGATGGCCTTGCTGACCAGGTAGGCGGCGCCGCCCACGGCCATCAGGTAGGCGCTCTGGTGCTTCTTGATGGCTTCGATGGCGACCGGGCCGCGCTCGGACTTGCCGATCATCGAGATCAGGCCCGTTTCGGCTAGCATCATCTCGGTGAACTTGTCCATGCGCGTGGCGGTGGTCGGGCCGGCGGGGCCCACGGCCTCGTCCTTGACCGGGTCCACGGGGCCCACGTAGTAGATGACGCGGTTGGTGAAATCCACGGGCAGCTTCTCGCCCTTGGCCAGCATGTCCTGGATGCGCTTGTGCGCGGCATCGCGGCCGGTGAGCATCTTGCCGTTGAGCAGTAGCGTGTCGCCCGGCTTCCAGCTCGCCACTTCTTCCTTGGTGAGGGTGTCCAGGTTGACGCGGCGGCTCTTGTTGTAGTCGGGCGCCCAGTCGATCTTGGGCCACAGGTCGAGCGAAGGCGCCTCCAGATAGGCGGGGCCGGAGCCGTCCAGCACGAAGTGCGCGTGGCGCGTGGCGGCGCAGTTGGGGATCATCGCCACGGGCTTGGAGGCCGCGTGCGTGGGGTACATCTTGACCTTGATGTCCAGCACGGTGCTCAGGCCGCCCAGGCCCTGCGCGCCGATGCCCAGGGCGTTGACCTTCTCGTACAGCTCCAGGCGCAGTTCCTCGACCTGGTCGAGCTTTTTCGCCGCGCGCGGCCTTGGCCTGCAACTCGTACATGTTCAGGTCGTCCATCAGGCTTTCCTTGGCCAGCAGCACGGCTTTTTCCGCCGTGCCGCCGATGCCGATGCCCAGCATGCCGGGCGGGCACCAGCCGGCGCCCATCGTGGGCACGGTCTTGAGCACCCAGTCCACCAGGTTGTCGCTGGGGTTCATCATGACCATCTTGGACTTGTTCTCGCTGCCGCCGCCCTTGGCCGCGACGGTGATGTCCACGGTGTCGCCCGGAACGATCTGCGTGAAGATCACCGCGGGCGTGTTGTCCTTGGTGTTCTTGCGGGCGAACTGCGGGTCGGCCACGACGCTGGCGCGCAGCGTGTTGTCGGGGTGGTTGTAGCCGCGGCGCACGCCTTCGTTGATGGCGTCTTCCAGGCCGCCGGGAAAGCCTTCCCAGCGCACGTCCATGCCGATCTTCAGGAACACGTTGACGATGCCGGTGTCCTGGCAGATGGGGCGCTGGCCGGTGGCGCTCATCTTGCTGTTGGTGAGGATCTGCGCCATCGCGTCCTTGGCCGCCGGGCTCTGCTCGCGCTCGTAGGCGCGCGCCAGGTGGGCGATGAAGTCGGCGGGGTGGTAGTAGCTGATGTACTGCAGGGACGCAGCAACGGACTCCACGAGGTCGTGGTACCGGATGGTCGTGGTCATGGTGGGGTGTGTTTTTGGGGAAAGAACGAACCGCGCAATTATCGCCGCCCGCTCCGGACGGCGCTGGCGGCGGTCAGCCGCGGGGGGCGGCGTCGAACGGCAGGCTTTCGAGCGCCTCGAGCCCGCCGATCACGGAGGGCGCGAAATCCGCCGAGCCTTCCGGCTTGTCGCCCTGGGCCCAGGCTAGCAGCACGTCCGCCGGCATGGGGCGGGCGTAGAAAAAGCCCTGCAGCTCGTCGCAACGCATGGCCAGCAGGATGTCGCGCTGGCCGCTGGTTTCCACGCCCTCGGCCACCACGCGCAGGCCCAGGGCGTGGGCCAGCCGCACCACGGCATCGACCACGGCGCGGGCGTCTTCTTCGTGTTCGAGGTCGTTCACGAAGCTGCGGTCGATCTTGAGCTGCTGGGCCGGCAGCTGGCGCAGGTAATTCAGGCTCGAGTAGCCGGTGCCGAAGTCGTCGATGGACAGGAACACGCCGATGCGCGCCAGGCCTTCGAAGGTGCGCTGCGTGGCCTTGGTGTCTTCCATGGCCACCGATTCGGTGATCTCGCACAGCAGTTGCGAGGAATCCAGGCCATGGAACTGCAGGGCGTGCTCGATGCGCTCGGCCAGCCCGCTTTCGCGCAGCTGGTGCACCGACAGGTTGATCGCCACGCGCATGCGCAGGCCGCTGCGCGCCCAGTCGGCCATCTGCCGGCACGCCTCTTCGATGACCCAGGCGCCCAGCTGGCCGATCAGCCCGAAGCGCTCGGCCAGGCCGATGAACACCAGCGGGCTCACCATGCCGCGCTTCGGGTGGTGCCAGCGCAGCAGGGCTTCCACGCCGTTGATGCGGCCGCGCTTGCCGTCGATCTTGGGCTGGTAGTGCAGGGCGAGCTCGCCGCGCGACAGGGCGTGGCGCAGGTCGTTCTGCAGCTCCAACTGGTCGGACGCGTCGGAGCCCATGTGGGGTTCGAACATGGCGTAGCCGTTGCCGCCCGCGCGCTTGGCGGCATACATGGCGGCATCGGCATTGGCGACCAGCTTGTCGCGGTCGCCGTGGTCGGGGTGCAGCACCACGCCGATGGAGCAGCCGATCTGCACCTGCCGGCCCGCCACATGGAAGGGCAGGGCGAGCGCTGCCAGGATGCGGTTGGCCACCACAATGCAGTCGGCCGTGTTGCCCACGTCTTCCAGCAGCAGCAGGAACTCGTCGCCGCCCACGCGGGCCACCGTGTCGCTTTCGCGCGCTTCGGCGCGCAGGCGCTGGGCGGCTTCCGACAGGATGGCGTCGCCTGCGGCATGGCCGAAGGAGTCGTTGATGGGCTTGAAGCCGTCCAGGTCCACGAACAGCACGGCCAGGCGGTCCAGCACGCGGTGGTGGTTGGTGCGCTCCAGGCGCAGCAGCGCATGGGCGAGCCGGTCTTCGAACAGCAGGCGGTTGGGCAGGCCGGTGAGCGCATCGGCGAACGCGCGCTTTTGCAGCTCGGCATTGGCCTGCTGCAGCTTGGCGTTGCTGTCCTGGAGCGACTGGGTGAGCCGGCGCGCGACGTTCTGCAGCCGCGCATCGAGGATGGAGATGAACAGCGTGCTGAGCATCAGCAGCAGCGTGAAGATCGCCACCATGGCGGCCAGCCCCGAGCCGCCCAGCGAATCGGCGCTCAGGCACACGGTGCCCTGCGGGAACTGGGCGGCGGCCATGCCGATGTAGTGCATGCCGCAGATGGCCAGCGCCATCACCAGCGATGCCGCGGCCTGGAACATCCTGCGCCGGTGGCCATGCATGCCCCGCAGGGCCTGGAACAGGTAGAGTGCCGTGGCCGAGGCCAGCACCGCCACGGCCACCGACAGGGCGACATAGAAGCCGTTCCACACGATGCCGATGGACAGGTGCATGGCGCGCATGCCGATGTAGTGCATCGCGCTGATGCCCGCGCCCATGGCGAGCGCCCCGACGGCCAGGTGCCGATGCCGCACGCGCTCCATGCTGGCCAGGCCCAGCGCGACGGCCGATGCCGCCACGGCGGCCAGCCAGGACAGGGCGGTGATCGCGGGGGTGAAGCCCAGGGCGATGGGCAGTTCGAACGCCAGCATGCCCAGGAAATGCATGGACCAGATGCCCGTGCCCATCACCAGCGAACCCGCGGCCCACCAGGCCAGTCCGATGCGGCTGTGGGAGGTGCGCACGCGGCGTGCCAGGTTGAGCGTGACGTACGAGGCCAGCACCGCCACGGCGAACGACGCTGCGACCACCAGGGGATCGTGGTGCGACGGCAGGAAGCCGGTCAGCGGTGGGGCGAGCGGGGAGGGCATGGAAGGTGCGGCGGCAGTGGGGCGCCAAAGGTGTCCAAGTGTATCCACCGCAGGCTCTCCCGGGGGCCGGGAGGGTCTCTGCGCCACGCGGTCCCCACCGATGAGAATGGTTTTGTTTCGCGTTATGCTTTTGGACGATGCGCACCCTTGTGCGCCTTTCGTTTCTTCACCACCGGACCCGCCAGACATGACCTCCCGCATCGAACGCGACACCTTCGGCCCCATCGAGGTGCCGGCCCATCAGCTCTGGGGCGCGCAGACGCAGCGATCGCTGCAGAACTTCGACATCTCCGGCGAGCAGCAGCCGCGCGAGATCATCCGGGCCCTGGCGCAGGTTAAGCGCGCCTCGGCCGTGGTCAACCAGGCGCTGGGCCTGCAGGACGCGAAGAAGACCGACGCCATCGTGGCCGCGGCCGACGAGGTGATCGCCGGCCGGCATCCGGGCGAGTTCCCGCTCGTGGTCTGGCAGACGGGCTCGGGCACGCAGACCAACATGAACGTCAACGAGGTGCTGGCCAACCGCGCCAGCGAGATCCTGGGCGGCGAGCGCGGCGAGGCCCGCCTGGTGCACCCCAACGACGATGTGAACCGCAGCCAGTCGAGCAACGACGTGTTTCCCACCGCCATGCACGTGGCCGCGGTGGAGGCGCTCACGCACCGGCTGCTGCCCGCCCTGGCCAAGCTGCGCGCCACGCTGGCGAAAAAGGCCGAGGACTTCGACGGCATCGTGAAGATCGGCCGCACCCACCTGCAGGACGCCACCCCGCTCACGCTGGGCCAGGAGTTCTCGGGCTACGTGGCGCAGCTCGATCACGGTGAGCGCCACGTGCGCGCCGCGCTGCCGCACCTGTGCGAACTGGCCCTGGGCGGCACCGCCGTGGGCACCGGCCTGAACGCCCCCAAGGGCTACGCCGAGCAGGCCGCCGCCGAGCTGGCGCGCCTGACCGGGCTGCCGTTCGTCACGGCGCCCAACAAGTTCGAGGCCCTGGCCTCGGTCGATGCGCTGGTGCATGCGCACGGCGCGCTCAAGACCCTGGCCGCCAGCCTGATGAAGATCGCCAACGACGTGCGCTGGCTGGCGAGCGGCCCGCGCAGCGGCATCGGCGAGCTGAGCATTCCCGAGAACGAGCCCGGCTCGTCCATCATGCCGGGCAAGGTCAACCCCACGCAGAGCGAGGCGGTGACCATGCTGGCCGCCCAGGTGTTCGGCAACGACGTGGCCATCAACTTCGGCGGTGCCTCGGGCAATTTCGAGCTGAACGTGTTCCGCCCCATGGTGGCCCACAACTTCCTGCAGAGCGTGCGCCTGCTGGCCGATGGCATGGTGAGCTTCAACGACCACTGCGCCGTGGGCATCGAGCCCAACCGCGACCGCATCACCGAGTTGGTGGACCGCTCGCTGATGCTGGTGACCGCGCTCAACACGCACATCGGCTACGACAAGGCCGCCTTCATCGCCAAGAAGGCGCACAAGGAAGGCACCAGCCTGCGCGAGGCGGCCGTGGCTTCGGGCCACGTCACCGGCGAGCAGTTCGACCAATGGGTCGTTCCGGGGAACATGGTCGGCCGCTGAGCGGGCACTGAAAAGGCGCCAGCGCCCCGTCGCCCGCCGGCTCAGTGCGTAGTCTTGCGCGCGCGCTTACGCGCGCGCGGGGCGCGCACCGGCCGGTCCTGGTGCCGCAGGAACGCCAGCAGCCGGCGCTCGGCGGCCTGCAGCGCGCGCGGCGTGTTCGTGCCGCCGATGCGCTCCCACAGCACCTGCATGTCTGGCCCGGCGTCGGAAGTGAGCCGCGATCCCAGCGCCAGCACCGAGGGGTGCACGTACGACTTCTTGCACACGGCCGGCGTGTTGCCCAGCTGCCGCGCCACTTCGATCAGGATGTGCTTGGCCGTCACCGCGGGCGCGCCGGGCTGGGGCGAGCAGGCCAGCCGCGTCAGCTCCAGCGCCTGCACGGTGCCGTGCCAGGTGCGGAAGTCCTTGGCGGTGAAGTGCTCGCCCTCCTGCGTGCCGGTGATCTCGCGCAGGTAGTCGTTCACGTCGCCCGAATCGACGGCATGCAGCGCGCCGTCCTCTCCCTCGTACTGGAACAGTTCCTGGCCCGGCAGCTGCTGGCAGCGGCGCACCACGCGGGCCACGCGCGGGTCGTCGAGCGTGGCCTCCTGTTGCACGCCGCTCTTGCCGCGAAACCGCAGCTGTAGTTGGTTGCCGCGCAGCGCCGCATGGCGGGTGCGCAAGGTGGTCAGGCCGTAGGAGCGGTTGGTGCTGGCGTATTCCTCGTTGCCCACGCGCAGGTAGGTGGTGTCCAGCAGGCGCACCAGCGTGGCGAGCACCCGCTCGCGGGACAGGGTGGGGCCCGACTTGGCCCGCAGGTCGCGCGCCACCCGGGCGCGGATGCGGGGCAGGGCGCGGCCGAAGGCCTGCATGCGTTCGAACTTGGCCTCGTCGCGCTGCAGGCGCCAGTCGGCGTGGTAGCGGTACTGGCGCCGGCCGCGCGCATCCAGCCCCGTGGCCTGCAGGTGGCCGTTGGGCAGCGGGCAGATCCACACCTCGGTATAGGCGGGCGGGATGGCCAGGCGCTGGATGCGGGTGATCTCGTCCGGGTCGGTCAGCCATTGGCCGTCGGGCTGGCGGTAGCGAAAGCCGTCGCCCGTGCCGGCATGGCCGTCGTGCAGCTCATCGGGGTGCAGCACGATGCTCTGCCCCGGCAGGCTGTGGCGGCCCGCGCGCTGGTAGCGAAAACTCTGCACGCCCGCCAGCGTGCGGCCGAGGGCATACGTGTCGTGCCGGTGCGGCGCATACCCGTGGCCCTGGAAGTACGCCTCGATGCAGGGCATGCGGTCCGCGTCGCCCGCCTGCACCACCCAATCCCGGCGCGTGGGCAGCCCGTTGGCGGTCATGGCGCTGGCATTGCCGACGGCACCGCCGCCGGGCCCCGGTATTCCACCGCGATGAACTGCGTGGCCTGCGCGGGGTTGAAGTTGTCGTCGCTCACGAACACGATCACCCGCCCGCCCCCGGCCAGCGGCGGGCCCCAGGCCATGCCCTCCAGGTTGTCCAGCGGGCCCGCGCCCAGGTGGTCCAGGTCGGCCACCAGCGTCTTCGGCACGGCGGTGTGGTTGCCGTGCGCGCCCTGGGCATCCAGCGCTTCCAGCGCTTCCAGCGCGAGCGTGTCACTGCCCGCGCGCGTGTCGATGCGGTACAGCCGCGCGGAAAAGCCCGCCCCCGCGCTGTAGCTGCGCTCCAGCACCAGCAGGTGGTGCGGCCCGTCCGCGAGCACCTCGCTCACCCCGTTCAATTGCGGGCCCCACGGGATGCGCCGGGCGTGCGGCACCGCGTCCGGCACATAGGCGATCTGCCGCAATGGCCGGCCGCTCGCCACGTCCATCGCCGTGATGCGCAGCGGCCCGCCCGGGGCCTCGGGCGTGGGGCGCGGGCCGTCCTGGACCCAGGCTGTTTCCATGGCCAGCCAGGCCGTGCGGCCGTCCCG
>NZ_BAAJYR010000005.1:0-63542 GCF_057546605.1 Acidovorax sp. KPB24-03
CGCCCAGGGCGCCCGGCCCCTGCGCCGGCCCAGGCCGGGCGGACGGGCGCCATGCCCCGCAGCACCCAGATCGCGGCCAGGAACACCGGCAGCGACAGCATCGCGATATTTTCCGCGCACACGCGCCAGGTGCGGCTGAGCACCAGCTCCGGCAGTTGTGCCGCGGGGGCCTGCCACACCGCCATCAGCCCCAGGGCCCATACCAGGCCGATCGGGGTGGCCCAGCCCAGCCATGCGAGGCGGGTGACAGAGCCCGGCTTCCCGAGCCGGGCGACCAGCGGCAACGCGGCCAGTGCCATCAGCAGCGGAGCGCCGAATTTCACCCAGAACATGGGCAGGGTGGCGTACTGGCCGAGCGCTGGATTGAGCCCGAGCCCATACCCCATCAGCCAGCCCGAAACCGGCACCGACAGGAGAAGGCCGAGCGCCAGGCGCTTCGCTGCGGCATGGCGAGGGACCGGCACCGTGTCGGCGGCCAATAGATGGATCAGATCGTCGGTTTTCATGGGAAGGCCTTTGGCTTCGCCGTGGGTGGGGACGAAGACGCGATGCGGCTCGCCAGCGCCTTCAGGCCCTGGTGGATGCCGATTTTCACGGCGGATTCCGTCATGCCGGTTTCCTGGGCCACGTCGGAGACCGACCGGCCATGCAGCTTGACCTGCTCGATGGGCAGGCGCTGGCGGTCGGGCAGGGTGGCGAGCAGTCGCCCGAGATCGCGCCGGGCCTCGGCGGCCGTGTCCTCGGTGTGATCGAAGAGGCCGGTGGCATCGTCGTCCAGAGGGTCGTGCAGCGCTTCGCGCGCCTGGCGCGCGCGCAGCAGATCGATGGTCTTGTAGCGCGCGATGGCGTGCACCCAGGCCGTGAGCGGCTCGGTGTGCTGGTAGGTATGGCGCTGGTTATGCAGGGCCAGCAGGGTGTCTTGCACAAGGTCCTCCACGTCGTCGGGCCAACCGGACAGCCGCCGGCGGTAGAAGGACCGCAGGCGGGTTGCCATTTGCTGCAGGAATTGCCGGTACGCCGCCGCATCGCCCTCCAGCCCGGCGAGCATCAGGCTTCGCAGGCGCTGTTCGGTCTGGAGGTGCGCAATATCTCGAGGCGGTCGGGGTGCCATGGCCGCCTCAGGGTACACGGCATCGGCGCCACTCGCGCGCATCGCGCGATGGCGTGGGACACGGCCTGCGCTGACGGCCTGCATGGACCCGTTGCGTGCAGGCATGCCGTGGCTTATTTCTTCATCTCGTCCTTCTTCATCTCATCCTTCTTCATCTCATCCTTCTTCATCTCATCCTTCTTCATCGCGTCCTTTCCCATGGAATCCTTGGCCATGGTGTCGTGCTTCATGCCGTCTTTCTTCATTGCATCCTTCTTCATGCCGTCGTGTTTCATGGCGTCTTTCGGCATGCCGTCCTTGGCCATGGGGTCCTTTTTCATCATGTCGTCCGCCGCCATGGCGGAGACGGAGGCCGCGGTCAGGCAGGCGGCGAGCAGTGCGGTCGTGAGCTGGTTCATGTCGAAAGTCCTTTTGTAGAGGGAAGAGAAAAATTGCGCCGCACCCGGGAATCGGGCACGGCCGCGCCGTCTGCGGCGCCGAGCCCGATCGCTCAGCTGCCGCCGAACCAGTTGTAGCCCTGGTCTTCCCAGTAGCCGCCTGGATAGGTGTTGGTCACGGACATCGCCATGACGTGTTTCGGGTTCTTGTAGCCCAGCTTGGTCGGTATGCGCAGCTTCAGCGGAAAGCCGTATTTCGGTGGCAATGGCTCGCCGTCGCAGGTCAGCGCGAGCAGCGTCTGCGGATGCAGCGCGGTCGCCATGTCGATGCTGGTGTGATAGTCGTCGGCACATGCGAAGCCGATGTACTTCGCGCTCAGGTCGGCGCCGATGCGCCGCAGAAAATCGCCGAAAGGCACGCCGCCCCACTTTCCGATGGCGCTCCAGCCCTCCACGCAGATGTGGCGGGTGACCTGCTCCTGCTGCGCGAGGGCGCGCAGCGCCGCAAGGGTCCAGGGGCGTTTTTCGGCCACCAGGCCGGCCACTTCGAGCCGGTAGCCTTCCTCTTTCACGATCCGGACTTCGTCTTCGCCGTAGTACGCATTGAAGGGAAACGGCCGGACGATCATGGATTCGGGATAGGTGGGTGCCAACCGGCCGGGGTCGAACAGCCATCCCTGGGCCCGGTCGTTCCAGCGCGAGATGCGCTGGAGCATGGCTTCCACATCCTCGTTGTCGCTGATGCTGCAGCCGGCCAGCAGGGACAGTCCGCCCAGCGTCAGGCTGCCGCGCAGGAAATGGCGGCGCGCGGCGGGCGCCATGCGGCGCTCAAGGAGCTTGCGCGCGTCGGCCACGGCCAGGTCCGCATCGGCATTGGACAAGCTCCGGCGTCTGAAGAGGTTCATGCCGCACTCCCTTGGCGACCGGCGCTCAGCATGGTGAGCAGCGTGCGCGGCACCAGGGCCACCATCACACCGTGCAGGGCAATGAACCCGACCAGCAACCCCATGGCCACGAAATGGATGCGGCGCGAGAACTCGTAGCCCCCCAGCCATTCCCGCAAGACGGGGAACTGCACGGACTTGAACAGCACGAGCCCGGACAGCACCAGGACGAGAAGGTCCAGCATCACGAACAGATAGGCCAGCCGCTGCACGCTGTTGTACTGGCGCGCATCCGTGTGGGCGAGCTTTCCGCGCAGGGCGTCCATGGCATCGCGCAGCACGGCGCGCGGCCAGACCGGAAAGAACCTGCGGGCCAGCCGGCCGCTGGCGAGGTTCATCACCAGATAGAACAGGCCGTTGGCGGCCAGCAGCCACATGGCGGCGAAATGCCACTGCAGTGCACCTCCGAGCCAGCCGCCGAGGGTCAGCGCGTTGGGCAGCGTGAAAGGGAAAAACGGCGCCGCGTTGTAGATGCGCCAGCCGCTGGCGATGAGGATCAGCACCGCCAGGGCGTTCAGCCAGTGGCTGATGCGTATCCACAAGGGGTGGATGGGCTGTGGTTTCGCGGATGCCGCCATGAGTGCTCCTGAAAGAGGGCCCGGCGATCGGGCCTCGTCCAGTAGTTCGGGCGGAATGCGCCGCGGGTTACAGGCGGGTGAAAAAATTCCTGGAATTCAGGTGCCGTGCCGGCATCGCGGTTTTCTTCAAAGCGGTCAAATCATGCTCTGGCGCAATATGTACTAGGGCATGTAGCTATAAAATCAATAGCATCCGGGTTGCGAGGCGGGTAAAGCAGGGGCCGGACGCCGTGCGCCGCCAGCCGGAGGGCCGCGAACACCTGGGTCAGCCGCCCGCCTTGCCCAGCAGGGCGTCCTTGAGTTTCCAGTCCGCCGGCCGCTCGCCCAGCCAGATGCCCATCAGGGCATCGAAGAATTCGGGCTCGCGGAACGGCTCGCCCTGCGCCACGCCCTTGACGCTGATCACGGTGCCCGTGCCGGGCAGCCAGTCCACGGTGAAGGTGTCGCCGGCCGAGAGCTTCTTGTGCTGGGAAAAGATCTCGCTCATGCGCAGCACGCCGGGCACCAGGCGGGAGAACGAGGCCTTGTCCATGTTGTCTTCCATGCCGCGCGAAAACAGCTTGCCCAGCTCGGCCGATTCGATGTCGCGCAGCATGGTGATCGACAGCCGCTTGGGACCGCGCAGGGCGGCCACTTCCTGCGGCGTGCCCGCCTTGCGCTCCAGGTACAGGCCCGCCGTGTACACCTTGAACACGGCCTTGTAGCGGATGCCCGCACCATTGAGCAGCAAGGGGCTGCCTTGCAGTGGCAGGGCGGTGGCGTACTTCACATCGGCGACGGTCACGACCTGGGCCCAGGCGGCCCCCATGGTCACAAGAAGGCCGGCGAGGGTGGCTGCCAGCCACCGCTGCAGAAACATCATGGCAACTCCCAAAAAAAGAACGATCGTTCGTTTCTGATTGTTGCCGCGTGTCCGGGCGCGCACAACAGGGTTTTCAGCAAGGATTGCGGCAGGGCCCCTGGTTCGCCGGCCGCGGCGGGCGGGCGCAGGCGCTTTGCTACACTTTCTCCCCATGTTCATTCACCACGTGTTCATCACAGGTTGCAGCGACCGGGGAGCCTGGCCCTGGCGCAAGCCAGCCGCATCGAACGCCTGATGGCACCTGGGGCAATCCCAGCTGCACCCGTGGCCCTGACGGGCCGAACGCAATGAACTGCGGCGCCCCACGTCCTTGTGCTGGCGCTGCCCGACTGGGAAATTCCCGTGATTACAGAACTTGAATTCAAAAGCCTGGCCAGCGAAGGCTACAACCGCATTCCGCTCATCGCGGAGGCCTTCGCCGACCTGGAGACGCCGCTTTCGCTGTACCTGAAGCTGGCCTACAGCAAGGACGGCGGCAAATACAGTTTCCTGCTCGAATCGGTCGTGGGGGGCGAGCGGTTCGGCCGCTACAGCTTCATTGGCCTGCCGGCGCGCACCTTGCTGAGGGCCAGCGGCTTCGGGGCCGACGCCAAGACCGAGGTGGTCACCGATGGGCAGGTGGTCGAGACCGCCGCCGGCAATCCGCTGGACTTCATCGAGGCGTACCAGAAGCGTTTCAAGGTGGCGCTGCGCCCCGGCCTGCCGCGGTTCTGCGGCGGCCTGGCGGGGTACTTCGGCTATGACGCGGTGCGTTACGTCGAAAAGAAGCTCGAAGCGAGTTGCCCGCCCGACACGATGGGCATGCCCGACATCCTGCTGCTGCAGTGCGAGGAACTGGCGGTCATCGACAACCTCTCGGGCAAGCTGTACCTCATCGTCTACGCGGACCCGGGCCAGCCCGAGGCGTATTCCAGGGGCAAGCAACGCCTGCGGGGTTTGAAGGACCAGCTCAAGTATTCGGTGGCCGCGCCGGTCGTCAAGCCGACGGAGAGCCATCCTCCCCAGCGCGACTTTGCCAAGGCCGATTACCTGGCGGCGGTGGATCGTGCCAAGGAGCTGATCGCCGCGGGCGACTTCATGCAGGTGCAGGTGGGCCAGCGCATCCACAAGCGCTACACCGAATCGCCGCTCTCCCTGTACCGCGCGCTGCGGTCGCTGAACCCCTCGCCCTACATGTTTTACTACCACATGGGCGACTTCCACATCGTCTCGGCGTCGCCGGAGATCCTGGTGCGGCAAGAGAGCACCCCGCAAGGCCAGAAGGTCACGATCCGGCCTTTGGCCGGAACGCGCCCGCGCGGCAACACGCCCGAGCATGACAAGGCCACGGAAATCGAACTGGTCAACGACCCCAAGGAGCGCGCGGAGCACGTGATGCTGATCGACCTTGCGCGCAACGACATCGGGCGCATCGCCAAGACGGGCTCGGTGAAGGTGACGGAGGCGTTCGCCGTGGAGCGCTACAGCCACGTGATGCACATCGTGAGCAACGTCGAGGGCCTGCTCAATGACGGCATGACCAACATGGACGTGCTGAAGGCGACGTTTCCGGCAGGCACGCTCACCGGCGCGCCCAAGGTGCATGCGATGGAGCTGATCGACCAGCTGGAGCCCGTCAAGCGTGGCCTGTATGGCGGGGCGTGCGGCTATCTCAGCTACGCCGGGGACATGGATGTGGCCATTGCCATCCGCACCGGCATCGTGAAGGACGGAACGCTCTATGTTCAGGCCGCGGCCGGCGTCGTGGCCGACTCGGTGCCCGAGCTGGAGTGGAAGGAAACGGAACACAAGGCCCGCGCTCTGCTGCGCGCTGCCGAACTGGTTGAGGAAGGACTCGAATGATGACCCGGGCGATCGACAAGGTGGAGCGCTGCAGCAGCATGGCGCAGGTGCGTGCGCGCATCGACGCGCTGGACGACATCCTGGTGCCGTTGCTGGTGGAGCGCGGCGGCTACATGACCCAGGCCGCATTGAACAAGCAGCGCGAGTCCCAGGTGCGGGACGAAGGCCGCATCGAATTCATCGTGCGCCGGGTGCGCGAGCGTGCGCTGGCCGAAGGCGGCCAGCCCGAGGTGATCGAGGCCATCTACCGCAGCATGATGGAGACCTACATCGCCTACGAACATGAAGAGTTCGCGCGGCTGGTCGAGCAAGGCGCCAAGACCTCCGTGAAGTGACGGCAGGGCGGCGGGCGGCTGTCGCGTCCCGCCAGCCGTGATATCAGTGCGCATCGGCGGGACGCCCGGCGGACAGCTTGAAGGCGTTGGCCAGCGTGGACCGGTTGCAGATGCCCCAGCGTGACGCGACGTCCAGCATGTGGGCCCGTCCGCCGGTTTCGCTCATCTCGCGCAGTTCGTCCTCGATGCGCTTCACGCGCTCGGTCCGGATCAGTTCGGCAGGCGTCATGCCCAGGTGGTTGCGGAACGCCAGTTGCAGGGCGCGTTCGGTGACCCCCAGGCGGCCTGCGATTTCACGCACCGAAAGGTTGGCGTCGTGCAGGTGCTCGACGATGTAGCGGTAGGCCGCGCGGTAGCGGGGCGGCAGGCGCAAGCCGGTCGTGTCCTGGGCCTGGGAGGGCAGGGTGGACGCGGCGCTGTTCATGCGCGCCAGCACCGTGTTGTGCACCACGCGCATGGCCTGGGCCACGTGGCGCTTGTACTGGCGCAGTGACTCGCCCAGCCGCCCTTCTTCCATGTGGATCTTGGACAGGCAGTATTGGATGTCCGACGCGTAAGGGTGCCGATCGACCTCGCGTTCGACGCTGGCCAGCGGCTGGATCACATCGCGGGCACCCGTGGCCGCCTTGTCGGTCAGCAGCGCGAGGCAGGCTTCCACCCGCACTTGCGATTCCAGGCCCGCCAGTTCGTGTTCGCGCAGCCAGCGCACGAAGCTCGCCACCGCCTCTTGCCGGCTGGCAGGGTGGTGTCCCAGCAAGCCGCAGCGCAGGTAAGCCAGGCGGGCCCGCAGCAGTTCGGGCGCGTGGGGGCTTGACTCGAGCGCCGCCAGTTCGGCCACCATCTCTGCCTCGGTCGGCAGATCGCGTGCCAGTGCCATTGCGGACTCCGACAGCGCATGGTCTGTCAGTTCTTCATGGCGCAGCAGGTGCACCCGGGCCAGCACCTCCAGGCGGATCGCCCTGGCGTGCGGCTCCAGCATGGCTGCGGGAGCTGACTGGCAGAGCGCTTCCGCCTGGCGTGCGGTGGCCAAGGCTTCGGCATGCTGGCCCAGGGCCTGCATCGACAGCGCCTTGCCGCAATGGCCTTCCACACGCAATTCGAGCGGGGCTTCGTGGTCGCTGGCCACGATCGACCAGCAGGCCACGGCACGGGCGGGCTTGTTCAGATGATGAAAGAGCCAGGCCTGGTCCAGTGCCGACTGCCAGCGCACGTTGCTGCGCGATACCTGGTCATAGGCCTTGAGCTGCTGGTGGAACACTTCGCTGGCGGCCTCTTCCATGCCAACCAGCAGCAGGCTGCGCCCGAGCAGCGCGCCTTCCTGCGGCGTGCCCGTATCGCGGCCATTGCGCTCCAGGCGCCGGCGGCCGATGCCCGCCGCGTCCTTGACGCGCATGGCGTGAATGAGATTGGAAAGCTCTGGCGCCTGGGCTTGGGCGCGCTGGCAGGTCAACGACAGAAGTGTGAGCAGCATGGGTCTTCGCGGTGTTGCCGCGCCTTTGATTGATGACCAGTCAATGCTAGGAACGGGCGTCCGGGCAATGCTCAACTTCCTTACGTTCAATCCTCAACTTTTGCTAATTGCCACGTTTTATGGTGAGTGCCTTCGGATACCTTTGCACGCGTTGCCTGAAGCTATTGGCAGCACATCCGCTCCCCTGTTCATCCAATGTTCATCGGCAAGTCATCGGTTTTTCATGAAGGGCTGCTTCGTCGTTCATGCGAGGTGCTTAGAGTGAAATCAGGCCGTCGAGGACGGGATTTGCAGCGAGAGAGGGGAGGGCGGCGAATTCAGAACGGCCAGTAAAAAAAACAGGGACTGCTGCGCCAGCCAATTGAGCGCACAAAGCCTGGACCGGAGACTGATAAGGGACTGCTATGGCGTCGAATAGTTATTGCCTATAAGCAATTGACCTATCGAAAGGGCATACTGCAGAGAATATTTCGCTGATTCTGTTCCGCGGAAGGTTGGGAAAAAAATTGCAAAATCTGTGACTATGTGTAGCAACCGGATGGCGCTTTTTTGGCACCCACGGTCCAGCTGAACAGGCCAAGGGGGCAGCGTGATGCGCCGCCATTTGTCGATATAAATTTGCGTCGAGGGATTCCATGAACATTGCTCTTCTTTCGCGTCGATCGACGGTGAACCAGTTCCTGGTGGACCTGCTTTCCCGTGGCGGAATTCAAGCCATGCTGCACGTCAGCATTGCGGCTTTTCGCATGCAAGTGAGACAGCAGGCCTTTGATGCCGTGATCCTTGAAGACTGCGGAGGCACTTTGGCGGAAGATCTGGGACTGATCAAAACCTGCGTCTCCGATCAGGTTCCCGTCGTGGTGGTGGGGGCCGAGTTGCACGCCGGCTTCGGCGTGGCCCTGGCCTGCGGTGCGGTGGACTACATCAGCCTTTCCCGCGTCGGGCATGACGAACTCAAGACCCGGCTGCGCGGCCACATGGAAGCCCAGGCGTTCCAGGCCGCCCACCCGATCGATGTCGACGGCTGCCGGCTCGACCCCGCCAGGCTTTGCCTCGTTCATGGAGACAAGACAGTGGGCCTCACGCACCGCGAATGTGAACTGGCCTGCCTGCTGTTTTCCAAGCCCAACCAGGTGGTGTCCTTGCCTACGATCATCGCCAAGGTGTGGGGGCGCTCGGTCGAGTCCAACAAACGCACCCTGGAGCAGCACATCTACAAGCTGCGCACCAAACTGCGAGAGGCCGGTTGCCAGTTGCGCGTCCAGGCGGCTTATGGACGGGGCTACCGGCTGCTGTCCCATGAGGGGACGGAGGCGGTCGGCAACGAATACACCGCGCTTTACTGGTAACGGCAGCAGGACCGTGCTCAATGTCTTTTTCGGGCCGTGCAGGTGACGTTTCGCAATCGGGTGCAAAGCGTGGTGCGCCACCCATTGCCTCGGACTTCGGCCAGCGCCACCACGCAGGCCGCTTGAAAAGGCATGGGTCCCGCGGGTTGGAGCGCAACTGGATGACGCAGCGTTCCGGCGGCTTGCGTGGGCACCCGCCCATGCGGTGCCACGGACCCCCACCCCGTCCAATTGCGTGCCAGCACGTGCTCCAAAAAAGACCTTGAACACGTTCTAGCCCGATCGGGGCATGGGCGGCGGGGGCCTGGGTTTCACACCTTGAGCCAGATGTAGTCCCCCGCACAGATGCCGTTGAAGGCTTCGTCGGTGGAACTCAGCACGTTGTCCTTCCAGTACCGTCCGTGCTCTGTGTAGTGGGTCAGTGTTTCGGCCAGCCAGGTCCCGGTGATTTCCGGCGTCATCGGCACCCGCACGATCAGGATGATGCCTCCTGTATCGGGGTTGATGCCTGCCTGGGCCTGATCCTGCGCATACACGGTGAGATTGGCCTCCAGCAGGAGCCGAAAGATGGTCAGCGTGCGCCCTGCGGTGACGATGCCGAAATGGAAGTTGAGATACAGCGCGGCAGGGTCGTTCTCGTAGTGCGACAGCAGAACCTCGAATCCTTCGACCTCGATCCAGCCCTGCGCGAGCACCGCCTGCGGATCGGGCAAGTCGATGGCCTCGCACAGCTCGGTGACCAACTGGTTGTATTGATCGAGACTCATGGGCGAACGGGCCGTTTCAAGGATTGGCTGGCCTGCAATTGCCGCTCTGCAGCGATGCTTGCCTGGGACGGCGTGCGTGGGAGATCGGTGCTCAGCAAAGCCAGCGGCAGCAAGGCCTTGAGGTCTTTCATGCGAACGGTGTCACTGGCTGCATCGGGTGCGGGCCCCCCGCACAGCAACAACGCCATCTTGACCCGTTGCAGGGTGCCCAATGCACCCCGTTCTTCGTGGTTTTGAAGGTACGCCGCCATCTCCGCCATGCCCCGCGTGGGGGTGGCAGCGAAGTGGGGCTTTCGGCTGTGATCCCAAAGCCGCCGTGTAAGGACATGGGCCCGGTCTTGCGCCGTGCCGGCGTAATGCTGCTGCAAAACATGCTGGGCCGCCATGGCACCCCCAGCCAGGCCTGGCTTGGCCATCCGGCTGGTTTGCGGGTTGTCACGCGAACTTCCTTGATCGCCTTTGCCGGAGCCCGACCCGGAGCCAGAACCCGATCCCGATCCCGATCCGGACCCTGATCCGGAATTGCCGCCTTCGGAATTCTCCTGGGAATCCCCCTTGTCACGGCTGCTGCCTCCTTGTCGCAGGAAACTGTCCAGCGCCGCGGGCTCGTTCCCGGTGTCCCGGAGTGATTCCCGGTACCGCGCGTAGCGTTCTCCACGGTCGTCGTCGAGGGCCGCCTTCCACCGCTCCGCAGATCCTTGCCTTGCTTCGGATTCTTCGGGACCGGCCTGCAGGATTTCGAGCGGAATGTCTTGTCCCGGTGCCAAGAGCGGGGCATCGGGCTGGCCGGGGAGCCGGGCCTGCTTGGGTGGCAAGGGCAGCGGTGGGCGGGGAACCGTGCGGAAAATGTAGTCGCCGAACCGGCCCTGCTGCATGAGCGAGGCGTTGCGCGCGGCCTGCTCATGCTGCACTGCGATCAAATGATTGTGCTCGCGCAGGCGCAACTGCTTGAGCCGCTGCAGCTGTTGCAGCCCGCGAAAGAGCGGCGCATTGGGGTTCATGGCGTGAACGTGGCCGCGAGCAGCCTTTGGGAGAACTGCAGCACGGTGTTCCCGACCCACGGGGCGGAAACCGCAACAGTGACGGTCACGCAGATCAGCTTGATGCCCTGTGAAATGGCAGCATCCTGGAGCGATGTCACGGCTTGCACCAGCGCCACCAGCAAACCGACGATGGCCGCCACGGCCACCGCGGGCAGCGACAGAATGAGGCACAGCATGAGTGCCTCGGACGTCAGTTGAACGATGTTGTCGTGCGTCATGGGGTTGCGTCCTCCGTCATCGGTAGGTCAGCACGAGTCCGTGCATGACCTGGGACCACCCGTCGAGCACGACGAACAGCAGCAGCTTGAACGGGATGGCGATGTTGGTGGGCGACACCTGAGACAGGCCCATGGCCAGCAGCACGTTGGCGATGACGAGCTCCACGATCACGAAGGCCAGATACAGCAGGAAACCGATGCGAAAGGCGGCCGTCAGCTCCGTCAGCAAGAAAGCCGGGGCCACCACGATCAGGTCGTCGACCAGAAGCGCTTTTGCGCGTTCCTGGGGCCATATCGCCTGTGCCGACTTCAGGAAAAATGCCTTTTCGGCCGGGTGCGCGTGCTTGACGAGGAATTGCCGGAACGGCTCCTTCGCGGCGGAGGCGGCTGCCAGCAGCTGCTGGGTGTTCGACGTCTGCGATGACGGCGGCCCGTTCTGGATCTTGTCGGCCGCCTCCATGGCGACCGGCGCCATGACGTAAATCGAAATGATGATGGCGATGCCGTTGAGCACCATGTTGGGCGGCACCTGCTGAATGCCCAGCGCGTTGCGCAGCAAGCCCAGCACCACCACCACCTTGGTGTACGAGGTGACCACCATGGCCGCGAACGGCAGCACCGCCAGCGCCATCAGGGCGATGAACAGCGAGATGGGGTCCAGCCCCTGGACGGATGACAGCGGGGTCATGGCAAATCTTGTGGTGGTGCTTCGGCCGCCAGGCTGAGCCCCATTCGCTCGATGCGCACGCCGAGTTGCTCGCCGATGACAATCAGGCGGCCGGTACCGATCACCTGGTCGTGGCACACGAGGCGCACCAGTGCTTCGCGCACGGGCATGTCCAGCGTGATGACCGAGCCCGGACCGAAGGCCGCGAGATCGTCGAGCCGGACGCGGGCGCTGTCTATCTCGAAGGCCACGGGGATGGACAGCTTTCCGATGGCACCGATTTCCGCACCCGCTGGCAGGTCGTGCTCCGGAATGGGTTCGCTGCCGGGCTCAGGTGTGCCGTCGAGCGTGGCTTGGTGCGAGTCGATATCGAGTTGTGCAGTGGTTTCCATGGAGACGCCCATTCCAAAAGACAAGTGGCAATGCAAAGAGGCCGAGGCGCCGGCGGGCAAGCCTGTGAGCAGCACATCGCCCGCACTGACCGAGCCCAGTTCGGAGGCGCAATACGTTTTGCGCGCGAGCCGGATGCGGCAGGCCACGCGCAGGCCGAGCAGGTGGCTTGCGTCGCTTCGGACCGAGGCAGCCAGCAACGCCTGGATCTGTCCTGCCATCGCTTCGTCGATGGCCTGCAGCTCGATGCGGCGATTTCTTGCGGTGATCTCGAAAGGGGCAGCGCCGGAGTCCAGCTGCATCCCATGCAGCACCAGGCCGGCAAAGCGGGACTGGAACGGGGCGAGCAGCTGGGCCAGCAGCGAGTGCACAACGTCCCGGGCCAGCGCGGGGTCTGGCAGGCGCGCCGCCATCTCCAGCGCAGGCCAGTCGGTCCTGGGTACCGACAGCCGCATCGTGCCCTGCGCCGACCGAAATTCCATGCTGATGCGTTTGCCGGATCGGCGGCGCCCGGCTGACCGACGCACCCGTTTGTCCCGAAAGGGCCCGAACCCACCGCACGAATCGCCGATCGAACATCACCCGCGCCAGACGGGCTTCGCCGTGGTCCATGGGCGGCAGATACCTTGCGAGGTCGCTTAAGGGGAAAGCCAGTGGCTTGACTGCGTTCAAGGTCATTCCAGGTCAATGTCGATGCTTCGGTGGGCCGTGCCCAGGCGGGCAAGCAACCCGTGCAGTTGATCGCGATGCTTTGAGATTAGGTGGCGGGACTCGGACGACATCGTTCGGAAGCGAAGCGTCATGGCATAGGACGAAAGCCCCAGGGCCAGCTCGCATTCCGGCAGCACCTTGGGGTCCATGGGCACCGTGACGGCCCAGGATTGGAAAGCCGGGTCTGCCCGCAGGCACAGATCGGTAATGGTTTGCGCGGTATCTCGCAGCCACTGCGGCGGCTCCGCATCCGTGGCGGTGCCGGTGGCACCGACGGCGTGCACGGGTGGCCGGTCGTCGGGCAGATCCTGCCCTGCTTCCCCGGGGGCGGGTGTGCGTGCCAGCGGTGGCGGAACGGTATCGCCCTGGATGAAGAAGTATTGCGGCGGCAAGGGGTCGGATGTCGCAGCCTGCGGCGCAGGAGCGGGTGGTGCGTTGTTGTCCCGCTCTTCCTCGTTCGGCGAATCGCCTTGCGCATCGGCCTGCTCCCGAGGCTCTCCGTCGCTCGAGTCCATGGGGTCGGGCGGGGTGCCCTCCGCAGCCGTGGCGAAGGGATCGGTGGACTCGATCACTTCGTCTTCGGCGGGGTCGTCCTGCGGGAGTGCGGGTGGAAACAGCTCGCGGCGAAACCGCTCTTGCGAGTTCGGCCGCAGCAGCGCGGGGGTGGCTGCCACTGCAGGGTGCGCGACGTGGCGCAGGGTGTGATCGGGGCGCTGGAGAGAGGTCATGGCCGCGGTCCTCAGGAAACGCGGCCGATAGGCCGCAGTTCCACCTGGGTTCCCAACTCCTGGAACGAGTACACGCGCAGCCAGTCGAGGCGGCTTTCGATCATCTTCTTGACATAGCGGCGAATGTCCATCGACGTCACCAAGGCCACGCCGGGCTGCCTGGCGGTATCGGCGACCGCGGCGATGCGCTCGGTCAGGTCGCGCGCGTCGTCGGGCGACATGGCCAGGTAGTTCCCCGCCGGCGTGGGCTTGATGCAGCCGCGGATCGCCTGTTCGATGTCCGGATCGAGCAAGATGGCCGACAGATGCCGCTGGCCACTGGTCGCTTCATGCGCGAGATAGCGGCCGAGGTCGGAGCGCACGTACTCCGTGAGCAGCAACAGGTCTTTTTCCTTGGGCCCCCAGACGATCAGGCTCTCGAAAATGCTGCGGATGTTGCGGATCGGCACCTGTTCTTCCAGCAGCCTGCGCAGCACCTCGGCCATGCGCTGCAGGGGCATGATCTTCTGCACCTCGGCCACGAGACCGGGGTATTCCGGCGTGCTGCGCTCGATCACCCACTGCACCTCCTGAACCCCCATGAACAGGTGGGCGTGCCGCTGCAGCATGCCCACGACTTCGCGCGCGATGACCTGCTCCACATCGATGCATGCGCCTTCTCGCTGGGCCATGGGCACGGCCTCCGGCGCCAGCCACAGCGAGACCTCGCTGCCCAGTGCGGGCCCGTGTGGCTGGGCCGATGCGGCCAGGGGCGATTGGGGGTCGAGCAGCAGCAGCATGCGGCCCGGCAGTTCGGGCTGCGCCACCGGAACGTCGTTGATCAGCACTTCGTAGCGCAGGCCGGTCAGTTCGATGTCCACCCACATCGCAGCGCCGGGAAACGGCAGGCCCAGCCTGGACTGCAGTCCTTCCCGTTCCTTGTTGAGTGCGCCGTTGAGCCGCTCTGCATCGATCAGCTTGCCCAATGCATCCGACATGCGGATCGACAGCGGCTTGGCGAACTCGGGGGCTTTTTGCTGGATGGAGGGCGCGTCTCCCTTGGCCCCTTCGCGCATCAGGGCCGCGATCGGCTTGGACAGCGAGTTGCCCGCGAGCTGGGTTCGTTTCTTGGTGAGGAAGTGCCCGCCAGCCACCAGACCGCCCGCCAGCAGGGCGAAAGGCACCATCGGAAAGCCCGGAATGAAGCCGAAGCCCGCCGTGAGCGCCGCGGCAAGGTACATCGAACGGGGGTTGCGGGTGAGTTGCTCGGTCATGTCCTGGCCGAGCGAGGTGGGCTTTTTCTTGTGCTCGTCGGTCACCCGGGTGGTGAGAACGCCGGCCGCCATACAGATGAAGAGGGCAGGAATCTGCGACACCATGGCATCGCCGATGGACAGCACCGCGAAGCGGTTGGCCGCTTCGCCGGCGGTCATGTTGTGGTACATGATGCCGACCACAACCCCTGCGAGGATGTTCACCATCGTGATGATCAGCCCGGCGATGGCGTCGCCTTTCACGAACTTCATCGCGCCGTCCATGCCGCCGTGCAGCATGCTTTCCATTCCGAGGTGAGCGCGTTTTCGCTTGGCTTCATCGGGCGTCAAAAGGCCCGCGCGCAAGTCGGCATCGATGCTCATCTGCTTGCCTGGCAGGGCATCCAGCGTGAAGCGCGCGCCGACTTCCGCCACCCGCTCCGAGCCTTTGGCGATCACGATGAACTGGACGATGGTGATGACCAGGAACACCACGATCCCCACCACCAGATTGCCGCCCACCACCAACTGCCCGAAGCTCTCGATCAGGTGGCCTGCATCGGCATGCAGCAAGATCGCCTTGGTGGAGGCGATGTTCAGCGCCAGCCGGAACAGCGTGGTGAACAGCAGCAGCGAAGGAAAGGTCGAAAGCGACAGCGCGTCCGGTATGAACAGCGTGGTCATCAGCAGCAGGATGCTCACCGTGAGGTTGATGGCCAGCAGCGCATCGATGAGCATGGTCGGCAGCGGAAGGATCATCAGTGCGATCACGCCGACGAGAAAGCCCGCCATCGTCATGTCGTTGACCAGGGTGGAGTCGAAGCGTTTGGCCATGGGGTGTTCCTGGTGGTGAAGGCTTGTCAGGGAGGAGAGGTGTTTGCGGCCGTGCCGCCGCCGAATTGGTCGAGTTCTGCGACCCAGCGCAGCACGACGGCAACGGACTCGAGCAGTTCTTCGGAAATGGGTTGGTTCAGCGGCAGGCGGTGCAGCGCGCGGGCCAGGGGCGGGTTGGCGATGATCGGAACACCATGCGTTGCGGCCAGGCCGCGGATCACCGCGGCCTGTGCATCCATCCCCTTGGCCACCACGATGGGCAGGGGCGTGACGCCTTCCTCGTAGAGCAGGGCCACGGCGTAGTGGGTCGGGTTGGTGACCACCACGGTGGCGCCGGGCACGCGTTCCTGCGGTGGACTGTTGGCCAGCTCGTCGCGCAGCGAGCGCTGCTGGCCCTTGACATGGGGGTCTCCGTCGCTGTCCTTGCGCTCCCGCTTGATATCGTCCTTGCTCATGCGCTGGTCGCGCATGAACAGCCAGCGCTGCAAGCCGAAGTCCACGGGACCGATGATCACGAACACCAGGCACGAAAAAACCGATCAACCGCAGGATGGCGCTCCACGCCACCTGACCCGCGCCTTGGGCAGAAAGGTAGGCCGAGCCCACCAGCAATGGCACGAGGCTGAGCACGATTTGCCAGATCACGGCCCCCAGTGCCACGGCCTTCACCACAGACTTGCAGAACTCGATGATCGAGCGTGCGTTGATCAGTTTCTTGAGGCCTTCGGCGGGGTTCAGTTTTTCGAATTTCGGCTGGATGGCTTCGAACGAAATGATCACCCCCACCTGGCCCATCATGGCAATGATCGCCACCAGCACGGAGACGATGACCAGGGAGAACGCGGCGATCGCGCCGTCCAGCACCATGGAGGAAATCAGCGCCAGAACCTCCTGCGTGTCCTGCGCCTGCATGCCTTGGTGCATGGCGGTTTTCACCACCTTCGCGATGTGGTCGTAGAGCATGGGGCCGGAGCCGATCAGCACCAGCAGCGAGGCCACCAGGATGGCCGCGGCCACGACGTCCTGGCTTTTGGGAACCTCTCCCTTCTTGCGGGCGTCCAGGAGCTTCTTGTCTGTGGGTTCTTCCGTTTTTTCTGACATGGCGTGGGCTCGTTGGTCGCGGTGCGCGATGGGTTCTTGCAATCTAGCTTTGCACGCCGCCTGGCATGCGATCCATGCGAAGTCCTTGCCCTCGCAGACGAACGTGACGGATCGCAGTCCTGCGCTGCGTGCCCACATTCGCATTGCCGTGACTGCCTTCGTTCGGGTTCCATGGCGCGAGGCCGCGCGCTTCTAGTCTTGCCGCCAGAAGGTCAATCGATGTCGGTTGGCCGCTGGAGAGGGATTCATGAGCACGATCAAGGGGTTGCGCATCCTGGTGCGCCTGAAGAAGCGGCGTGTCGAGCAGAGCGAAGCGGCATTGCAGGAGAGCGCCCGGCAGCGCGATCGCGAGCAGGCCGCGCACGAAGCGGCCGTGGCCGAGGAGGCGCAGGTGCGCCAGGCCGAGAGCGACCTGCGCGGCCGCATCGCCTCGACCACGGAGCGTCCGCAAGGCTTTCATGCGCAGGACGTGGTGACGCTGCAAATCCTGGTCAAGGAGGCGGAAGTGCGCAGCGCCGATGCCGGCAAGCTGACGCAGCGCGCGGCAGCGCAGGTGGAAGCCGCCGTGCAGCGGGTGGCCGAGCGAGAGTTCGCGCTGCGGCGCGCAACGCAGCAAATGGAGGCGACCGAGGCCCGGCTGGAGCGGGCCGTGCAGGAGGCTGAACGGGCCCAGGAGGACGCGCAGGACGAGGAGGCAGAGGAAACGGCCGTTGCTCGCATGCTGGCCTGCTCCCGTGCCGCTGCGCGCACGCGATTGCAGTTGGCGCGCGGCGCCAGGGCATGAGGTGGCGATGGACCCCTCCATGCAGCAGGGGCTGGGCCTTTTCCAGCTGACCCTCGATCTCAAGGGCTTCTTTGCCGTGCTGGCACTGTCCACTGCGCGCATCTATGCCGCCATGCTCGTCATGCCGGCGACGAACGACATGCTGCTGTATGGGCGCACTCGCGGTGGGCTCGTGCTTGTGCTGGGCGCCTTTGTGGCCTGGGGCCAGCCGACCGAACTGCTGCATTCGCTGACCGCCGTGGACATGGCGGTGCTGGTGCTCAAGGAGGGCGTCATCGGAATGCTGATCGGGTTCGCGGTCGGCACCGTCTTCTGGGTGGCCGAGAGCGTGGGCATGCTCATTGACAACCAGACCGGCTACAACAACATCCAGCAGACCAATCCGCTCAGCGGCCAGCAGAGCACGCCGGTGGGCAACCTGCTGTCGCAACTGGCCATCGTAGGCTTTTACATGCTGGGGGGCATGCTGGTCTTCATCGGCCTGCTGTTCGATTCGTACGAGTGGTGGCCGCTCACGGGCGTCATGCCCAGTTGGTCGGTGCTGATGGAGCGGTTCCTGCCGACCGAAGTCACCAACTACGCCGAAACCGTGCTCAAGATCGCCGGACCGGTGATCGTGATCCTGATGCTCATCGATCTGGGCATCGGCTTGCTCGGCAAGGCCGCAGAAAAACTGGAGCCCAACAGCCTCGCGCAGCCCATCAAGGGGGCGACGACCATGCTGCTGCTGGTACTCCTGGTGGGCGTTTTCTTCCAGCAGGTGCGGCCGCAACTCACGATGCGGCCCGTGGCCGAGCGCATCAAGCGTTTGCTGTCGCCTGCGGCCTCGCCCCCTGCCTCACCCCAATCGCCGGCGGTGCCCCATGGATAACGCTGAGGGCAACCGGCAGGCCGCGCAGTCCCGCCTTCGCAGCTGGACTGCCAGCCTGTCCTGTGCACTGGCGGCGCGCCGATGCGCTGTGTCGGTGAGGTGTGGACGGCCCCTCGTGCCGTCGCGCCTGCAGTGTCCCAGTGAGGTGCACCGCGGGGCCGGGGTTTCCCACCACGTGTCGATCCGGTCGCCACCGCAGTCAGTCGCTTTCTCTGAACCCACGCCGTCGCGCAACACGGTGGATCCCTTCGCCGCATTTCTCTGTCTGAGCCGCCATGGGGTGGACAGCTTTTTTTTTCACTTTGCCTTAAGGAGTCAGTATGTCAGTCAATTTCCAAACCCAGACCACCTCCCGGTTCAACAACAACCTGGACTCTCTGTCGGACAACCAACAGAACTCTTCCCAGAAACTGCAGGACGAACTGCTCCAGCTGGTCGTGCTGGTGCTGCAACAAGTCATGAAAGCGATGGACAAAGACGGTTCCGACAGCAAAGCGGGCGGCACGGATGGTGTGTCGGGCAAGGGCGGCGCGGGCGGCGCCAACGGAGGCGGCGGCGCGAACAAGGGCCAGGGCGTGGCCGGCCTGATCCAGCAGTTCGGCGAGTTGCTGCAGCAGATCGCCAAGTCCATGGAGCAGAACTCGCAGAAGAATCCTGCCAGCGATCTGGCCAAAAGCATTGCCGACAAGCTCGGCGGCGGTGGCGGCAACACGCTCGATGAAATGGGCAAGGACAGCGGCAGCGGTGGCAACCTGCTGGAGCAACTGGGCGAAAGCTATCTGCGCCAGATCCTGGACAAGATGACCACAGGCGGCACGGGCAGTGCCGGCGGCACGGGGCAAACCAATGGCGGCGGCAGTGGTGGCGACGGCAATACAGGCGCCAGCGACATTGGCGATCTGGCCAAGCAATTCATCGAAGCACTGCTGTCGGGTGGCTCGGGTGCGGTGGAAGACCTGGGCAGGAAAAACGGTACGGGTGGCACCGGAGGCACGAACGGTGCCGGCGGCACTGGCGGCACTGGCGGCCCTGAGGGCGCGGACGGCACGCAAAGCGGCGACGGCCAGTCGTCGATCCAGCAGCTGCTGCAGGTGCTCGAGCAGATTCTGCAAATCCTGCAAACCCTGCAGGGCGGAAAGGCGGAAGGCTCTGGTGGTGGCGGTGGGGCCGGCGGCACCAAGGACTCTGGCGGCACCAGCAATGCCGGTGGAACTGGCGGAACTGGTGATTCCGGTGGAGTCGATGGAACTGATGGTGCAAAAGGGCAGGGCTCGCCGGGCGACATGCTCAAGCAATTGGTCGAGGCCCTCATCAAGGGCGACAGCAGCGCATTGGACAAGCTGGCCAATGGCGACAAGCAAAATGGTGGCGCACAGGATGCAACCCAACAACTGATGGAGTTGCTGCAAAAGCTGATCGAACTCCTGACGGGCAAGAAGCCGGACGAGTCCGATAGCGAGTCGGGTGGAGGCGGTGGTGGCGGCGGCACGCAGCCTTCTGCTGGCGGTGGCGGCGGCACGCAGCCTTCTGCCGGTGGTGGCGGCGGCACGCAGCCTTCTGCTGGTGGTGGCGGCACGCAGCCTTCTGGTGATGGTGGCGGCACGAAGCCTCCAGTGGGTGATGGCGGCGGTACGGAAAAGCCTTCCACCGACAAGCCTTCCACGACGGGCCCTTCTACCGGCACCAAGCCTTCCGAGACCCCTTCCACTACGGGTTCTGGCTCTGGCGGCAAGGTAACTAGCATTCCACCCGCCAGCGGCGAAAAGATCGTCAATGAGCCCATTGTGGTCAAGGCCGGTACCACCTTCGACGGCGGCAACGTGCATTACAAGGCGGGGCCTGCTCTTGGGGACGGCGGCCAGAGCGAGAATCAGAAGCCGGTATTCATCCTGGAACCCGGTGCTACCCTTAAGAACGTCCAGATTTCCGGCGGCGATGGCATTCACACCCAAGGCAACGCCACCCTCGACGGCGTGTTTGGCCGCGATGTGGGTGAGGACTTCATGACGAAGAAGGGCGAAGGCGACGTGGTGTTCAAGAACGGCGGCGCGGCGAATGCCACCGACAAGACGTTCCAGCTCAACCACGGCGGCGCCTTCTCCATCGACAACTCCTTCTTCGATGGCACCAGCAAGCTGGTCCGCACCAACGGTGGCAAGGACTTCGCGACCGACATCTCGATCACCAACTCGACGATCAGGAACGTCAAGGAAGCCGTGGTGCGTACCGACGCGACGCAGGCCAACATCAAGCTGGCCAACAACGACATCGTTGGCGCGCCCCACGATGTGCTCGCACCCGCAGCCACCAAGGTGGAAGGTGCGGAAAACCGCGGTACGAAGGCCTTCACGGGCTGATGAAAAAGAGGCTGGAAGTCTGCTGCGCCATGCCAGCGGATCTTCCGGCCTTGCTTGGCCACAGCGGCTGGTGCATGCAGGCGTTCGCCTGCCCTGCCAGCCGCTGCGCCTGCGTGCGGCGCATCCCGCCGCCACACGGCCTGCTGCCTCGTTTTCAGCAGCAGCGGCAGTGCAATGTCTTTCCGTCGGTGCCACCTCCGTGCCCTGATTTCTCTCCCACACCCCCCACTCAATTCGTCATAGGACACTCCCATGAGCGCCCCATCCACCGTTGCCCGCGTGCCCGAGGCCGCGACGCGCGCCCAGATCGATTTCCTGACCCAGTTGGCCGTGCACATCGGCCTGCGGGCGGAAGACGGCCTTCTCCTGGTGGCCCCGCGGGTTATCAGCGGGCCGGCCGGCTTGGCCGGCCGTTTCCACTTGCACCCCGAGCATGCCGCGGTGCTGCCCGAAGTGCTGCTGCCGGTCGCGGCGCAAGAGCTTGCCGGTCCGGAGGTCTTGAAGCTTTTGACGCTGCAGGCCGTGGTCCTGAAGGAGTTTGGCTGGTATCTGGGAGCATCCGCTGAGGGCATGCTGCAGCTCAGTTCGCTGTCCTGGATCGAGGCGCCTCAAGACGCGGCCACCGCCATGGACATGCTCAATGGCATCGGGGCCAGTGTGCTTCAGGCACTGCTGGACGAACCCGCGCCAGCGCCTTCCTCGGCTTGAGACCGGCGGACTCTCCGTTTCACGAACTTCTGGACCCAAGGACACTCCCATGGACCACCCGAACATCACTGGCCGCAGCATCCGGACCATCCCCCATCGGACCGATGCCAACACCACGGCCGCCAGCCACACGAACGAGCGGCCCCCGACGCAAACGCTCGAGCACCAGGGCTTGAGCCCGCGCGCCACGCCAGGCAGCACCGAGTCGGCCACTCCGGTGCGCCGGACAGTGTTGCCCGAACGGAGCACCAACTCCCCGTCGGCGTCCGGAAGCTACGTCGCCATCGACATGCCATCTCCGAATGAAAGCCTGGCCAATGCCGGGACCTCCCGCAGCTGGATGGAGACCATTGGCCAGACCTTGCAGTCGGGTGGGTGGCGCATGGCGCAAGGCGTGGGGGCTGCATGGACCGGCGCCCATGCCCTGGCGGGACAGGTGGGATGGCGAGGCCAGACGCCAGAGCCCGCGACGGCCCAGGCGGCCGATGTGCAGGCGCCGGTGCAAGACATCGCCGTCGACAGGGTGGATCTGGAGGCCAGCATGCCGCATGTGGTCGTCGACCCCCCGACCTCAGACCGTACCGCTCTGTCCGCGGGCGACCGCTTGGTGGCCTTCCTGCGTAACATACCGTTTCGCACAGAAAACGAGCAGCAGCGCGAAATGGCGGCAGTGTACGAGGAATGGGCCCGGCAGCATGCCGATGCGCAGGAGGCTGCCGGGGCCGGGGGCTACTCGCTGCGGGCTGGCGATGCAGCCTTGCCTGCAGGGTACGATTTTGGGCGGCAGTTGTTGAGTTCGATGGCGCGTTCGCCTGCCACCAATGCGATGGCCACCGCGATCGGTCCACGCTCGGGCCTGAACGCCGAAGGCCAATCGGTGAACATCGGAGAGTTGAGCAACCAGTACGACCCGGCGCTCGCAGGCGGCACCCTCGGGGGGCTCACCGCGCACATGGTCGATACCACGTTGCTGTCGGCCATGGACCGGCGAGCGGCCTTGGCCAACTTTCCCCAGTTCAAGGCCATCGATCCTCACGTGCTGGTCCCCGACCCTTGCCCAGTACAGATCCGGGTGGTGAACGAACGCAAGGAGTTCTGGAGGCCGGTGACGGCAGACTCGCTCGGTGGTCCGCGGCATTTGCCCACGATGAACGAGCTGAAGGCCCAGGCGGACCTGCGGCGCAAGTCGGTGACCGCGCTGCAGGTGGCACTGGATGGCAAACAGTGGGGGGTATTGGCCCAGCCGCTGATGACGGCGGGCTTCAATGTGCTGCGCCGGCAGGTGATGCCGATCTACGCGTTCACCAATCCCGCCTTGGTGTTCGCGCACTCGCTATGGGCTTCGGGGCTCGGAGGGGGCGTGACCAAACTGGCATTGGGCATGGGCAAGTCAGTGGCCTATGCGAATCTGGACGATTTCGCCGGAGGAACGCGAAAGGCCAACGTGTTTGCCAGAAGCTTGCCCCAGCCCGGGTTGCCAGCGGCGGGGCTGGCCGACATCAAAGGTTTGCCTGGCTATGGAGCGGAGGTGGCCAAGGAAACGCTGGCATTGACGCAGCACTTTTGGGTCGGCCCCTGGCGCACCAGCGGATCATGGTTGCCCAATGGCGACGACGTTCGTGCCCGGATCAGCGACATGGGCCGGTCGCTGGCGTCCAATGTGATGGCGGGCGTTGCCTCGACCGGCATCGGCGCCTTGGTCGGGCAATTGGGGCGGGGCGGCTCCAATTCCGCCTTGCCAGGCGAATCCCTGCGATCGCAGGGCTACATGCTGCAGCAGGCTGGCCAGAGCTCCTCCAACGATTTTGTCTGGCAGGCGAGCAAGGAGTACCTGGGCGGTGCATCGCACAGCCTGACGGACTCCCTGGACAAGTGGCGAGACAACAAGCTGGTACGGCTGTCAAATGCGGCGTATCACGCGCAGAATGGTTTGGTGGCCCTGGCTGAAGAGCTGCAGGGCGTGATTTCCGAGCAGGGGGGCGATGACGCGATGTACCTCAGTGCGGCGATTGACACGCTGGCTGGACTACGGGACGCCAGCAAGCCGGAATTGGCCGACCTGCAGATCGCTCAGCAGCTGTTGCGAGGCGGTGCGGCTGGCGCTGGTATCCACCGAGGCGAGATCGCGCAAATCCAGGGAATGGTCGATCAGACCCTTCGCACCCTGCAGCACCGGGATGAACTGACCCATTGGGTCAAGCCCAAATCCGATTGAGTGAGGGAGTGGGGGCCCTGCGGGCTGGCAACTGTTGCCTGCCCGACCATCGGACTGCACGCCAAGCCGAAGCAGGCATGCCTCAACGGCCGGGCCCTGCCCTGGCTTTGCGGCAGGAGCCTTCGGTTGATCCGGCGCTGCCGGAGTTCCTCAACCGAGGGCCGTCATCAATGCGCGATGCGTTTGCGCATACGCGCGGTTTCCCCGCTCGGAAAACGGGTTGCTCCAGAGGTCCAGCGATGCCAGCGTGCGGTTGCCAGCCAACGCATGCGCGCCCGACTCGCCGATCCGGTTGCGGGCCAGATTCAGCTTCTGCAGCCGGGGATTGGCCGCCAGGGCCCGGGCACCGCCGGAGCCGATCTGGTGGCCCTCCAGATCGAGTTCGGTCAGGCAGGTGCTGGCCGCCAGGGCGCAAGCGCCGGCTTCCGTGATCTGCACGGTGCCGGCCATGTCGTTGCGCAGGACCAGGCGCGTCAGCGTGCGGGAGCGGCCCAATGCGCACGCGCCGGCATTGCCCACCTGGCAACTGCCCACATCCAGGCAGACGAGGGACGGGGCGTCGGCCAGCGCCTGGGCACCTGCATCGCCAATCGGGTTGTGGCGCAGGTCCAAGGTGGTCAGGGCGGTGTGCTGTGCCAGGGCTTGCGCACCGGCCGTGCCGATGCCGTTGCCCGATGCCACCAGTGTGTGCAAACGTGGCATGCGCGCCAGAGCGCCAGCGCCCTGGTCCCCGATCCGGTTGCGTTGCATGTTCAGCGATTCCAGGAACGGGTGTGCCGCCAGGCTGCGGGCACCGTCTTCGCCGATCAGGTTGCCGCCCAGTACCAGGTGGGTCAGGCTGCGGTTGCTGCCCAGCGGGGCAATGGCCGGGTCGCGCAGCCGGTTGTCGCTCAGGTCGAGCGAACGCATGCCGTGGCTGCGGGCCAGGGCGCGGATGCCTTCGGCGCCCAACGTTGGGTTGCTGCGCAGCTCCAACACCTGAAGGTGGGGGTTGGCGGCCAGGGCGGTGGCGCCCGCATTGCCAATGCCGCAGTCGTTCAGCCGCAACGTTTGCACGCCGGGGTTTCGAGCCAGCGCGCGAGCGCCTTCATCGCCAATCGGGTTGTGGCTGAGGTCCAGGCAGCGCAGCGTGGGATGGCCTGCGAGGATCGCGGCGCCTTGCGCATCGATGTGAAGATGGCGGGCCGTGAGCGAGCGCAGATCCAACTGGCAAAGTTGTGCAAGGCCTGCGGAACTGATGCCTTTGCAATGCAGCAGTTCCAGCTCCTCAAGCGACCCGGGCAGGTGCTGCAGATCCGCGTCGCTGAACTCACCCCGCAGCACCATCTTGCGCAACCCGGGGAAAAGTCCGTCCTCGCAGATGTCGAGCAGGCCCTGTGTGCCACGCACCACCGGCACGCCAGCCTGCCCCTCGGACAGGTCCCGCACGGGGTGCTCGGCCGGCCGGGCGGCTGCTTGCTTTGCGGCAGGCGCCAAGGACGCGCCACCCATGCGATGGGACGATGCGCGGCGCAGGCGATGGGCGCTGGAGGCCTTGGCGCTCAGCCAGGCGAAGAGGCCGCCCGCTACCGGGCGCAGTTCTGTAGGGGGGCTTTTCAGGATAAGGCTGTTCATGGCGTTCTCGCGTTGATCGGGATGCCTCCAGGGTAGGCAGCCATACCCAGCGCAGGCAGCCGGCATGCGAAGCGATCGACCGACAAGCGAGCGGGCCAGGCCAGCGGTGGCCGATTGCACGGGGTGTCATCAGCCTTTCATACGGGCTGGCGATCATCCGACCCCATGTCTTTCGATATGCAGATTCGGCGCGCTGCGCCGGCGGGCTCCTGGATGCCGTCGCGCAGCGTGCGTTCGCCAGCCATGGCGCCCCAGGGCATTGCTCAGGTGGCGAGCAGGCCCCGTGCGCGGTTTTTGGGGCTGGACGACATTCCGCAATTGCTGCGCCTGGAAGCCCGGCAATGGACGCCGGAGCAAGCCGCCGACAAAGCGGCTCTGCGCAGTCGCATCCTGGCCCATCCCGATCTGTGCGTGGGTGCGTTCTGCCCGAAAACAGGAGAGGCGCTGGCGTCGCTCTTCATGAAGCCGGCCTGCCGCGAGGCGTTGGTGGCCGCCCGGTCCTGGCACGATTGCGCAGGACAACCGGTCGGCGCGAAGCCTGGCCGCAGCCTCTTCGGGATCAGCCTGACCAGCGTGGACCCGGAAGCGGCCTGCCAGTTGATCCGGTTCTTCTGGCCCCATGCGCTTCGGCATGGCTGGCGCGACATCTATCTGGGATCGCCAGTGCCCGGATTGCGCCGGGCCTTGCAGGAAGGGCTTGCGCCCGATGCGGAAACCTATGTGCATTCGCGCCGCGGCGGCCTGCCGGCCGATGCCCAGCTGCGGTACTACCATCGCAAGGGCTTTCGCGAGATCGTCGGCGTGCGGCCGGACTACTTCCCGCATGCGGAATCGCTGGACCACGGCGTTCTGCTGCGTGGTACCGTGCCGCTCGCGGCGGCATGGCCGCTGTGGCGCATCCTGCCGTTTGCGGTGCTGCGACGTGCCACGCACTGGGCCGGAGCGCTGCTTTGAGCGCTACGCAAGCCCGTGTGGTGCCCTGGAATGGAGACATGTTCCGCACGCGGTTCTTCGACGCCCTGTCGCTGTTGCTGCCGTCCGGCGAAGCCTTCGTGATCGATGCCATCTCCGATGCGCTCCAGGCCGACGGCGGGCAAGGCGTCTCGGCTCCCGCATTGCGTGACGAGGCCCTGCGCTTCGTGCGGGAAGAAGCCACCCACCAGCGAGCGCACCGCCGTTACAACGAGCGCCTGGCGCAGACCGGCGTGCCGGTATCCAAATTGGAGGGGCGGGTCGCGGCGGCGGTCCAGGACCTGGCCGGTCTGCCGCTGCCGACACGCCTGGCGCTGGCCGAGGCGTTCGAGCACCTGACTGCGCTGCTCTCAGCGCAGGTGCTGCAGGGAACGGCCTGGCTGCAGGGCGATGGCCGTGAGGCGCGGATGTGGCGCTGGCATTGCGAGGAAGAGGTGGGGCATCGCCATGTGGCCTCCGATGTGGCCCGCGCGTTCGGTATTGGCCATGTCCGGCGTGTGGCATGCCTGGCGCTGGCGGCGCTGTACCTCGGCATCGATCTGTCGCGCCTGCTGACGGGGCTGTTGTGGCGGGACATGGTTGACGGCCACGTGCGCCCGCTGGGCCTGCTGGGGCAGGCAGCGCGGTTCGCATGGCGCACGGCGCCCGGCGTGGGCCGCATGGCCATCGCTTCGCTCGCCGGTCTCTTGCCCCGCCGCCTGGCCTGACCGTTGGCCGGATCCCGGCTGGCGGGCCGTGGGGTCAGCCGTTGGCCACGTGTGCCAAGGTGCCCACCGATCGGTCGAAATCCCAGAGATCCGATGTGGCCTGGTTCAGGAAATCCAGGATCTGGGGCATTTTCTGCATGGCCTCGTCCGCGAGCGCATCGTTGCCGGGCTTGTATTCCCCCATCTGCACCAGCGGTTCGATCTCGTCGTATTTCGCCATGAGGCGGCGAAAGTGCCCCCCAGCCTGCTGATGGTCCTTGGGCACGATCTGCGACATCACGCGGCTCAGGCTGCCCAGCACGTCGATGGCCGGGTACTGGTTGCGGGCCGCGATCTTGCGTGACAGGATCATGTGGCCGTCCAGAATGCCTCGCACTTCTTCGGAGATCGGGTCGCCACCGCTCTCGTCCTCGTAAAGGATGGTGTACAGCGCCGTGATCGAGCCCACCGCACCCATGCCGGCCCGCTCCAGCAGGCGGGGGATCTCGGCGAACACCGAGGGCGGGAAGCCGCGCCGCGCAGGGGGCTCGCCCGCAGCCAGGCCGATTTCCCGCTGCGCGCGGGCGAAGCGCGTGAGCGAGTCCATCATGAGCAGTACCTTCAAGCCCTGGTCCCGGTAGTACTCGGCCACGGCGGTGGCCACATGGGCTGCTTTGGCGCGTTCGCTGGACGACCGATCGGAGGTGGCGCACACCACCACGGACCGCGCCATGCCTTCTTCACCCAGAATGAACTCGACGAATTCGCGCACTTCGCGGCCCCGCTCGCCGATGAGCGCGATCACGCTGATGTCGCACTCCGTGCCACGTGCCAGCATGCCCATCAACGTGCTCTTGCCAACCCCCGCCGGCGCGAAGATGCCCATGCGCTGGCCTTCGCCCAGGGTGAGCAGGGCATCGATGGCCTTCACGCCGGTGGGCAAGGGGTGCTCGATCATTTCCCGCTCCATCGGCGTGGGCGGAAGGGCGAACACCGGGCGCCGCTCAAGGCAATCGAGCGGACCCTTGCCATCGATGGGCTGGCCCAGGCTGTCGATCACCCGGCCCAGCAGCTTGGGTCCCACAGGGACGGACAGCACCTCGCCCAGGCCGACCACCGCCGAGCCGCCCCGCACGCCGAGGATCGATCCGAACGGTGACAGGATGCTCTGGCCGTTGGCAAAGCCGATCACTTCGGCGGCCTGCAGCAGGCCACCGCTTTCATCGAGCACATGGCACAGCTCGCCGAGCTTGGCGTCCAGGCCGGTCACGCGCATCAAGGTGCCGATCACCTCGACGACCTTGCCACTGCGGCGAACGATGGTCGCGGAGGCAATTTCCTGCTCCATCCATTGGGGCAGTCCGGAGACTTCAAGCATGGTGCTTTTCCTCGTCGTCATCGTCATCGCCGTCGCCGGCAGTCCCGCTCATCGGGTCCAGGGTTTCGAGCCAGTCCACCGCATCGTCGTCGTTGTGCAACGGCTTGGCGGATGAGAACCAGTTGGGCGAGTCGTCTGCCCTCTGGGCCAGAGGCGGTGCAACGGATGCCAGGGTTTGCTCGGGCACCGACTCTTCGGTGTCCAGCGGGTCCTCGGCTACGAGAGGCTCCTCCGCTTCCGCTTCCGCTTCCGCTTCCGCTTCCGCTTCCTCGGCTTCGGCTTCGGCTTCGGCTTCGGCTTCGGCTTCGGCTTCGGCTTCGTCCGCCTCCAGCCACTCCGTGGCTTCGTGGGCGGACGTCAGCTGGACCTCATGCAAAGGTTCCATCTCGATCTCTTCGGGGTCTGGCGGCGTGCTGGCTTCCTGCGAAGCATTGGCCATCGCCAACCGGGTGGCCCGCTCCAGTGCAGAGCGCACGCCAGCGAGCTGCACACCGAGGCTGGTGTCGAGCCGGCCGATGTCGGACTCGAAGATGCAGGAGCCCAGCGCGAGCGATGCATCGGTCTCGACGCGCACCTCGGGCTCGTTCGGCCCACGCACGGCCGAGGCGATGGCGGTGCGTGCCGCTTCGGCCTCGTCCGGATGAACGCGCAGGCTGGCCGTTCCTGCCTGGCGCAGCGCATCCTTCACGGTCCACAGGGCGCGCTGGAACAGGGCTTCGCGCGATTCGGATTGCACGATGCGCTCGACGGCCAGCGCGACCACGCCGGCCAGTTGGGTGTCCATGGCGTGCCAGGCGGCTTCATGCGTGGCCTTGAGCTGCGCGAAGCGGCCATGCCACCGCGCGGCGGCTTCGCACTCGCCGTGGGCATAGCCCAGCTCTCGCTCGGCAGCCGCCTCGCGCCGTGCCTCGTCCACCAGGGCTTCGGCCTCTTGCCGCGCCTGCTGCAACAGGGCCTGGGCCGACTGTTCGGCTTCGTCGGCGGTGCGTTGAGCCTGGGCCCGGGCTTCCTCGCGGATGGCGGCGCATTCATCCCGGACGCTCTCCAGCAGCCCCAGTACGCCGGTCACCGTGGGGATTTCATGGGCCCGGAGGATGCCGGTGTCGGTGCGCAGCTGGGCGCGGTTCGGGTTGGACCAGATCAGCATGGTGTGCCTTCGAACAGCGATTCCAGCCGCTCCAGGCGGGCATGGGCCGGGCTGAGTGCCGCCGGCACATGCCGGGCGCGGGGCTCGTCCTGCCGCGACAGGGGCAGAGACAATCGGGCCAGCCGGCGCAATCCCCGGTCGGGCCACACGCCTTCCCGCACCAGTTCGCGGTAACCGACCCAGGCCCATGCGAGGGGTGTCCACGATGCGACTTCACTGGGCACGGGTGTGCCTTCCTGAAGGCCTCGCAGGGCCCCGTAGGCCGGCCCCAGGCATTGCTGCAGCGCGGCCCGCGACGTGCGCTCGACGCAGCAGCGCAACACACCGGGCCGGCCCATCAGGGCGAGAGCGCACAATCGCGACAGCATCTTTGTCCGGTCCATCAGCGCAAGCCGGCTGGCAGGGTGCTCCAGGGAGGGCAGGGGAGGCAGGGGGCCACAGCTGCGTTCATACAGCGCAATGGACATGCGCTGTCCCACGGCACCCTGGTCCCAGTCCTGGGCGGATTGCGCCAGGCCGAGCGGGGCGCGCCAGCTCGGGTCCATGCCTTCGTGCAGGGCTTCGAGCCGCAACTGGAGCGCCTGCGCCAGCGAGGCAAGTTGGCTGGCCCGGCTCATGGCCGCCGCCCCAGGCCATCGGCCGTGTCGGGGAGGGGGGTCATGCCGAGGCTCCCGCGGGCGCCGTGGCCGGCGCGGGGGTGGGTTTGGGCGGCCTCCACGGCAGGCTGCGATGCGCTGGCTTCCTTGCGCCGCAGCGGCGCTGGCAGCCAGGCGGGGCGCTTCCAGGCCAGCCATCCACCCGCCGCGGCAAGGACGAACAGCAAGGCGGCCAGGCCGATCCACAGGCTGTTGTTGGACTCTTCCTTCAGCACGGCAGGGCTCAGAGGCATGCCTGGCACGAGTGTGACGGTCACGTTCTCATAGGCCAGCCCTTCGACGCTGCGTGCCACCATGTTCTTGATGCCGGCGACCAGCCCTGCCAGGTTGGCGCTCTCGCGGTACTTGATGAAGACCGAGGCGCTGGCCGGCTTGACCGAGGATGCCAAGGGGTCGTTGTTGGGCAGCACGATGTGCACCCGTGCGGTGACGACGCCGTCGATCTGCGACAGCGTGGCCTCCAGCTGCTGGGCCACACCATAGATGAAGCGCACCCGCTCCTCGGTCGGCGTGGAGATGAGGCCTTCCTTCTTGAACATCTCGCCGAGCGTGACGTGGCGCTCGCGGGGCAGGCCATAGGACCTCAACACGGTCAGCGAGCGCACCACATCGTCCTGGTCGACCTGCACATTCCAGGTCTTGCCGGCATCCGTGGTGGCCTTGCTCACCTGCACGCCGCTTTCCAGCAGGGCGGCCACCATGTCGTTGGCATCGGTCTCCGTCTGCTTGGTGTAGAGGTCCGTCTTGCAGCCGGTGAGGGCCAGCAGCAGTAGCAGCGGGATCAGCGCGCGGCGCGCGAACTGGCGATAGGTCGCCGCGCGGGAGCAGAGGGATGGCGCCATGATGGATGCTTCGCTGAAAGGGGTTTATTGGTTGCGCATGAGCGTCTGCAGGCCGTTCTTGGCGGTTTGCGCAAGGCTGCTCATCGCCTGGACCTGGAAGTGGGTGCCGGCGAACTGGTACATGAGCGTGACTTGGTACGGTGTCAGGTCTACCCCGGGGGGCTGTTCGATGGTTGCCTGCATGAGTGCTGCAGTGTCCTGCATTCCCTTGCGCATGGACTCGTCCTGATTGATCAACATCTTGCCCAGTGTGGAAGGGCCTTCGACTTCCACGGAAGACGGTGGTGGCGCGTCCTTCATCATGCTGGCGAATTTTTCCGCGAGGGCGCTCATGTTCATCGTGGGGGCAGATGCCTGTTCAAAGATCAGGGAACTGGATGCCTCGCTAATGCTGCCAATGGGGGCCATGGTGAATTCTCCAGGAATGAATGGATCAGGCGCGCATGAACATGAAAGGCATCTGGAAGTTAGACACACTCGCGGTTTCGTCAGGGCCCTGTGCTTCGGCGGTGCCCTGAAAGTTTCCGGAAGCCCTGTCTCTGTTTTTGATCAGCCCACTTACCAATTGGAGTGCGAAGGGGCTGGCACTTCCTTGCTCCAACTCGTTCAGGGTAATCATCCATCCGCTGTCGCGGAGCAGGAATTGGCAGTTGGCAATCATGCCTTTTGCTGAATCCCATTCCGTGGGATGGTTTTCGAGGCCGCGTACCAGTTGGATGCATTCACGATAAGCACCGCGGCGGAAGGCGATCCAACCGGCGGTGATGTCGAGTTCCGCAAGTTTTGGCCGCAGTATGCGAATTCCGGCCAAGAGGTCCGATGCTTCGTCCGGCATGTCTTTGTCAATGACCTGATAGACCAGTTTGATTAAAGCGGAGACAAATTCCTTGCGCTCAAATTTCGGGTTCATGGAGTACTCCTTCTAAGGTGTGGGTGGCATGGAGCCGCGTGCATCCTTGCACCAACTTCGGTGCATGGTCCGCCTCAGCGTTCATTAATACGAAGTATGAAGCGCAAGCCAAAATGACCACGATCGTTGTGGTAACTGGGCCATCGCCTGCAGCCTTGAATGGAGGATGTTCGAAGTCCATGGAGGTTGGATTTTTATCCGTAAAGGCCGGTGCTATTAGTTCGCGCTTTGTGCCAGCTTTTCGGTAATGCTTTTAGAGTGTTTTTGAAATGTTTCGGCAACGCAAGACACCAAAGTGCTCCTGCCTTTTTTCAAACTTTCTCTGACTTGCACGTCGGTCAAGTCATCTTGAATTTTCTGCTGCCGATTCAGATCGGCTATCAGCGCTTGCGTCTTACCATCTGGTGCAGAAATCATTTTTTACTCCGTAAAATTAAATCGACACGAGTTGCGCGCCGTGTCATGGTGACCGCAAAGCACTGATCAGATCGAGTTGAGATATAGAACCTGCTCGCCACAATTAGGTCAGAGGCAGAGGCGGCGCTGCGCCGTTGGCAGATGGCCGATACGGCGCGGCGCGGCGCGTTTTTATGCTTGTCCTGCCAGTTTTTCGGCATTGCCCTTCGCGTTCTTGCCGTACGCTTCCGCCATGGACGATCGCACGTTGTTCTCTGCTTGTTTCTCTTGGTTCTTGATTTGCGCCTTCGTCAGGGCATTTTGATTTTCTTGCTGTTGATTCATTTCACGAATCAGGTCATTGGTCTTGCCGTCAGCGCCGTTGGTACGAGTCGTCATGTCTAAGCTCCTAAATATGCGGAAGATTCCGCGTTACTGAAGGCCACACCGCGTGACCTTCATTCGTTGAGGCATGTCGGCGGGATGCCGGCATGCCAATTCTGTTAATGAAGGGCCACCCTTCGGTCCTGCTGGCCCACGTACTTCAGCACCCCGAAGGCGGCTTCGCGCACCTCCTGGTCTGCGTGGGTGGCCAGCACGTTGTCGATCCAGTAGCGCCAGCCCCGGTCGCCGCCAAAGAGCATCGCGACGGCCATGGCGATCTTGTTCTCGCCGTTCTGAGGTTCTTCCTCGATTCGCGCTGCGAGGGCCTCCCGCGCTTCGCCCAGCTGGCCGGCCATCGCCATGGCAACGGTGCGGTACAGCGAGTAGCCGTGGGTGTCTTCGAGCGTCATCTCGACGGTGGAGTGGATGGTTTGCGCGTCTTCGCCCACCCGGTAGATCGTGCCCAGCAAGCCCACGGTCATGAGGTTGCGGTAGATCACCGGATATGCGCTCTTGGCCGCGGTGGGTGCTTCGAGGACCAGCATGGAGGGGCTCCTTGTGTCTCAGACGGCCAGGGTGGTGCCGTGCAGGGTTTCCCAGATCCGCTGGATCACGCGCTGCGACGCGTAGAACGCCTGGATCAGTTGCGAGACGAGCTGGCGTTCCGCATCCACCTGAGTCGCTTTCAACATCGCGCTGCTCTCATCTGCGATCTCGGCGAAGTAGCGGATCATGGCCCGCGCACGGTCGCCACTCTTGTCCTCGGTGAGCGCCTGGTCCAGATTGGCGAGGTCGCTGAAGATGATGGATTCGTTGGAAGCAGTCATGGTGTTGGCGTTCGTTGGGTGAGGGGTTAACGGGAAACCGACCAGTCGTTGGCGGCCAGGCTCTCTGCATTCGGCGGCGAGAGGTGCTTCACGCCGTCGCGTGTCTGTACGTACTGCAGGTCCCCGGTGTTCATCAGCGCGCTCATGCGCTTGACGCCTGCAGGGGGCAGTTCTGCTGCGCTCACGTCGATCCGCTTGACCAGCGGTGCCAGGTCGGACGCGATGCGCGTGGCGCTGTCCTTGAGCGCCGACAGGTTATGTGTGTCGCCGGTGACGTTGAAGCGCCCTTCGCCCAGGTGGTGGACACGGAGTCCCGGGCGTGCAATCGCGTCGGCGATGCTTTGCTCCACTTCGGTGCTCGTCGCATACGCGTGCACGATGCGTTCTGACTTGAAGGGTGCCAGCAACTGGCGTACCGTATCGGCATCCGAGGCTTCGGCCAGCAGGCCGCGCACGACGACGCCATCCGCCTGGGCCATCACCTCCAGACCGGAGACCGGGGCCGTCGCCAGAGCGCGCTGAACCCGCACCAGGAGCGGCTCCTTGGGCACCGCCTCACGGGCGACGGCGTCGGTGGCGGGGCGATCCTTCTTGGAGGGGGTCAACGGCGCGACGGCCGCGCTCAGCGCCGCGGTCATGAGCGCGGTTCCCACCACTGCCGAAAGCACCACCGGCGACACCTTGCGGCGCTGGGGAACGACCACGGGGACCTGGCTGAGACGGGCGATCAGATCGACGCTGGCGGGCCAGGTGGCGTTGCTGGGTCCGGTGGACAGCACGATGTCACCCATGCGATGAGGAATGAAGTCCTCCATGGGAAGCCATGCCGGTGCAGAGCCTTGTGGCGACAGCGCGAACTGAATCATTCCGTCCTCTCCTGCTTCGATCAACATCGCATCCGAGGTCCAGTCGGTGAGCTGGATATCTGCTGCGTCTTCCGCGCTGATCAGGTAGCGCGTTGAGGTCAAATTTATCTGTGCGCCGGCATGCTGGCCGGTCAGTATGCGAAGCTGCTTCATGGCTTGCGAACCTCGTTCAAAAAGGCGACAGGGGCGGCGGGCGAGCCGTTGTTGAGAAGGCGCGGCGTGATGAGGAAAAGCCGCTCGGTGCGCTGCGTCTGGCGCTCGTTGTTGCGAAATGCCCCGCCCACGAGCGGCAGCTTGGAAAGCCCGGGAACGGCGTTGTTCTGGGACTGCTCCGACTCCACGGTGATGCCCCCGATGAGCAGGCTCTCGCCCTCGCGCACATGGGCTTCGGTGCGGATCTCGGTTTTCTTCACGATGGGGACCTGGTCCACCACGTTCGTCTCGAACGCTCCGTCTTCGATGTAGAGCGTGAGCTTGATGTTGTTGCTGCCGTCCATGCGGGTGACCTGCGGCGTCATCTCCAGCAGTGTGCCGGCCTCGATCTGGAACAGGTTGGCTTCCAGATTGCCGGCCACCCGCACGGTGGCCACGCGTTTTTCGCGCATGACCGCGGTCCGGTTGGCGACGCCCATGACGGACGGCTTGGACAGCACGCGGGCCTTGCCCTCGCCCTGCAGGGCGTTCACGCGGGCCAGCAGATGGCGGCCCGCGTCGGCCACGATCGTGCCCAGCGCCGCGGCAGGCATGAGGCTGTTGGACAGGTTCATGCTGATGTTGGTGTCGCTGCCCCGCAAGGTCCAGTTCACGCCCAGCGCATCCACGCTATCGGAGTTGACCTCGATGATGGTGGCCTCCAGTTCGACGAGCTGGGGTTTCTGGTCGAGCCGGCGGATCAGGGTCTCGAACTCCGCCATGCGGTCGGCACGCCCGAAAACCACGACCGAGTTCGTGCCCTCGTCGGCCTCGAAGCGCGGCTGGTTGTCTTCTTCGGGGTTCTTCGCGGGGGGCGTCAGCGGCCGCAGTTCGGAGGCCGGCGTGCTGGCGTCCTGGTTGGTGGCGCGCGGCAGCGGTGGCAGGAACTGGTTGGCCGAAGGCAGGGGGATGTAAGCACCGAGCTTTTTTTCGCGTGGTGTCTCCGTCCTTGTCCATGAGGCGTGCCAGCGGGGTGGCATTGGGGGTGTCTTTTTCGCGTTCACCATACAACTTGCGAAGCATGGTTGCTACGCCTGGCACGGTGGCATTGCCAACGGCCCGGTCGCCTGCAGAAGCGAACTGCAGCCCAAACACACGGACAGTGCGGGCGTTGTTGTCCGTCACGCCCGCGTCGAGCGCCTCTAGTGCGGAACTTACGAGTTCTAGGTGGCGTGGCGGGCCGGACGCATACAGTGTGCTGTTGACTTCGTTGAAGCGGATGGGGTACCGCTTGTCACCCAGGTCGAACGACTGCAGCAGTTCGGCCACTTGTTCGCGGTTGAAGCCCTTGAGCCGGAACATCCGGCTTTGCAAGGCGCGGCCCGGGTAGAAGTACAGCGCCGAGCCGTCGTGGTACCACAGCAAGTTGTAGGCGCGTGAGACGCTGTCCAGGAATTCCCGTGGCTTGAGATCGAAGTTGGCATTCACCACGCCTTCCACGCCGTCAGCCACGATGGCAGGGGTTCCCCGACTGGCAGCGAAGTCCTGCAGCACGTCCGAGATCCGCTTGTTCTCCGCCCGATAGACGAAGCGGCCTGTCTCCCAGGGAGCCATTTCCGAGGTGCTGGGCGGCATGGGCAGAGTGAGCGCGGCAGACAGCGGAGTCGCCCGGGCGGATGGCATGGCCACTGGCCGGGTGGACACGGAGGCATCGCTTTGGGTGCGTGCCGGCGTCAAGGCGGTGAATGGGCCTGTGGCGTAAGCGAGGCCAGACAGGCTGCCTAGCTGCTGAGACATTTTCATGTAGCTCGGCGAGGGTTGCGCAAAGGCGGCCCCGGTGAGGGACAGGGCGAGCAGCACAGCGGCGAGGGTGTCGCAGTGAACGGCGCCCATGCCGCAGGCCGAGAAGGCGGATGGCTTGCGTGGGATGGGGGCGGTGGATTTCAACGCGTACTCCGGTTCGTTGGGCTGGCAAGCGAAGAGTAGGTGGGGGAGCCCACCGGTGCGCCCGTGAAGGCGAACAGACGGACAGTGGTGCGAAGGCTGCGTGCCAAGGGCTCTGGAGTCCTTGCCCAATTTCTTCCCGAAGTGATCGACATGGCGCTTACAGCGGTTGTGAGGCTTGTGCTTCGCCTTTCCGGTCATCGTTTCGACTATTGAGTCAGCGTTGCCGCCCGATGCGGCTGCAATGGGCGCAGTTGTTCGTGCCTTCGCGAAAAGCGGATTTGCATGTTCCCTGGCACCGCCTCAATTCCCAAAGGAGAAGACCGATGAAATCATCTCAGCCTGCCGTACTTGACTTGCGCAGCGAACCCTATACGCGTGGCTATTACCGCGTCCTTTCCCCTGCACAGATGAGCGTGGCTCTGGAGTCGCGCGGTGTGTGCGGGCCCGATCTGTCGGCCCCTCTCAACTGCTTTGAATTGGGAATGGGTTTTGGCTTGCCGTTGGTCGCGCATGCCGCGTGCTTTCCACACATGCGCTTTTACGGCAACGATTTCAATCGCCAGCATGTCAGCTATGCGAGCCAATTGGCCAAGGATGCAGGCTTGACGAACGTAGAGGTTTTTGAAGATTCCTTCGAAAAACTACTTGATCGTGATCTGCCCCCCATGGACATCATCTCCATGCACGGCGTGTATTCTTGGATATCGCCGACGGTACGCAAGATGGTGGTGCGGTTCATCGCAGAACGCTTGCGCCCGGGGGGGGGTGTTTTATGTCAGCTACAACGCGCTGCCCGGCTGGGCTGCCCAGATGCCATTGCGGGAACTGGTCAACTTGCATGGTTTGCGTCAAGTGCCTGTCGGTGCAACGCCGGTCGAGCGCCTGTCACAGACCCTCGATTTTCTGGATGACTTCGCGCGTGTGAATCCGACGTATTTCGAGCAGGACCTCTCGGTGCGAGCGCGTTTGGGCGGCTTGCGGAGCCTCGATCCACACTACGCCGCGCATGAGTATTTCAATCCGGATTGGCACCCCATGCATTTCCACCAAGTTGCCAATGAGATGGCGGATATCGGCCTGGAATTCGCAGCGCCTGCCTTGTTGTCTGAACAGGTGGACAACGCAATCCTTTCCCAACCCACGCGAGACCTGCTGAGTTCAGTTGGCGACCCGGTACTGCGCGAGACGATGCGCGACTTCGTTCTGAACAAGTCTTTCCGGTGGGACCTCTACACCCGTGGAGCCCCGCTCGCGAGTGTGGAACAAGCCGACCAATTTCGTAAAGACAGGGCCTGGATATTGTCGACTGCGCGAAGCGAGGGCAAAACGGGCCCACTGGTCGAGGCGACCACGATGTACATGGATGCTCCCACCACGTGTCGTCTGCTGGATGTGTTAGCCGAAGGTCCTGCGACTGCCCGAGAGCTGTCGCTCCAGCCTGGACTCGAACAACTGGATGCGGACTACATCGTGGATGCGCTGCTGCTGCTGGAGGACGAAGGCCAGGTGCATCCGGCGCTGCCTGTGGCATTGCGAGACAGTGCACGGGATTCGGTACGCCGGTTCAATACGGCTGTCATGCAACGCCCTGCCGACGATGGCCTGCATTACCTTTCCTGCAGTGCAAGTGGCCGGGCCATGGGCTGGTCAACGATTGCCCTGGCGCAGATTCGCGCGGCCTACCAGGGCGCGTTGACTGTAGACGACATGGTTCTCGCCATGCGGCCCCGGTTCGAAGGCGATGGCGATGGCCAGGTGCCGGCCCAGCAGCTGGCGCACAGCGCCGGCCGCTTCTTTGCCAGCCGTGCCCCGGTGCTGCGCCACCTGGGGCTGTTGTGATGGTGCGCTGGCAGCGTCACGCGCTGGTGGCAGCGGCGGCGCTGCAGGCGTGTGGCGCCAACGCACTCATCGCCTACGACTGCTGGGTGAAGGGGCCGGAGTCCGATCCGGTGCGCGTGGCGTTCGACATCGCCAAGCGCTACCCGGCCATCGTGGGGCAATGCCGGGCGGTCGAGCTGCCCGACCCGCCGGCCGACCCGGCAGACGCGGACGATCCCGTGGCCAGCGCGGCCGCCGTGGCGAGCGTGCGCGTGATCCGTGCCCCACGCACTGCTGGTGCCGTGCCGTCCGGCGCGGTCTGGCCCACGGCGATGGTGACGCCCCGTTGGCGCCACGAAGCGCTGTGGCCAGTGATCGAGTCGGCCGCCACCCGCCATGCCATCGACCCGCACCTGGTCCAGGCCGTGATCGAGGTGGAGTCGGCCTACGCGCCCAACGCACGGTCTCCCAAGGGCGCGCTGGGCTTGATGCAGCTGATGCCGGCCACCGCCGCGCGCTTTGGCGCCCCGTCCTCCGCCGACCTGTTCAAGCCCGCCGTCAATGTCGAGACCGGGGTGCGCTATCTGCGCTTTCTGGCCGACAAGTTCAGTGGCCAGACTGAACTGGTCCTGGCTGCTTACAACGCGGGCGAGGGGGCGGTCGTGCGGCACGGCTACAAGATTCCCCCTTTCGCGAGACGCAGGATTACGTGCGCAAGGTGCTGGACAGGTATCCCGCCACCCGCTGATTTCCCTGATTTCCACGAGGGCCGCGACATGATCGCCGGCCCTTTTTTTTCGTTCGCTCGGCAGCGGCGGGCAAGAAAAAAGGACGATGGCCTGGGGCATTGCCCAGGCCATCGTCCCCATTGCGTCTTCGAGGGGTCGGTCAGGCCTTGACGGAGACCTGGACGCTCACGCTCACCCGCAGCTCGATCTGCACGATGCGCTGCTGCTCACGGGACTGAAGGCCCTGAAGCACCTGGGCCAGCAACTGGAGAATGCCGGCGCTCGAAGCCGGCGTGCCACCCACGCCAGGCACTTCGCCGCGCGCGCGGCCAGCAGATTGCCGACACCCGATCTGCCATCCGCGCCAGGCACATCGTGGGTTTCGATGGCCTTGTAGGTGTCGGGGTTCTGGAGCATGAACTTCGCGGCTGCCGCCACTTGGGGCGGTGCCTTGCCGCTCTCGGCGAGCTGGTAGAGGCGGTCCGGTGTCATGTCCTTGCCGCCGAAGGCCTTCGCCAGCAGTCCGGAGTGGCATTCCAGCATGTGATCGGCCAGGATGCGCGCGGCGCCTTGCCCGTCCAGCGGCGATGGCTGCACGGGCCGGGTGGGCCGTGAAGCGCCGTTGGACTGCGCGGTCCCCTGGCCCGTGAGCAACTGCAGGAGTTGCAGCAGCGCATCAAGCACGGAGCGGCTCGCGCCTGCGGTGCGTTGCGCCGAGCCGCCTTCGACGCCAGGGATCTCGCCGCGCGCGGCCGCCAACAGGTTGCCCAGGCCGGACTTGCCGTCGGCGCCTGGCACGTCGTGCGTCTCGATGGCACGGTAGACGTCGGGGTTCTTGAGCATGAACTTCGCGGCGTCGGCGACCTCGCCTTGGCCCTGGCTCAGCTGGTAAAGGCGGTCGGGCGTCATCGCGCCGCCTTCCTGCAGCAGCAGATCGGCCAGGGTGTGCGCAGCGCTCTGGCCATCCAGTGGCGGCCGGGTGTTCGAGGTGGCCTTGAGCAATTGCACCAGCAGTTGGAGCAGTGGCAGGAGGGCCTGTGCGGAACCGCCGGCCCGGCCCGGAACACCGGGGATCTCGCCGCGGGCGGCGGCCAGCAGGTTGCCCAGGCCGGACTTGCCGTCGGCACCGGGCACGTCGCGCGTTTCGATCGCGCGGTAGGTGTCGGGGTGCTGGAGCATGTACTTCGCGGCTTCGGCCACCTGGCCCTGTCCCTGGCTCAGCTGGTACAGGCGGTCCGGCGTCATGGGCTGGGTCTTGGGCAGAAAGCGCTTGCCGAAGAGGTGGAGCGCGCCACCGGCTTCCTGCACCATGTGGTTAGCCAGGACGCGTGCCGCGCTCTGGCCATCCAGCGGTGGGCTTGGCTCCGCGTGCGCCTTCAGCAGCTTCAGCAGTTGCTGCAGCAGCTTTTGCAGGCTGTCCAGGGAGTCCGTTGCGCCCTTCACGGCAGGGATCTCGCCGCGGGCGGCGGCCAGCAGGTTGCCCAGGCCGGACTTGCCGTCGGCACCGGGCACGTCGCGCGTTTCGATCGCGCGGTAGGTGTCGGGGTGCTGGAGCATGTACTTCGCGGCTTCGGCCACCTGGCCCTGTCCCTGGCTCAGCTGGTACAGGCGGTCCGGGGTCATGGGCTGGGTCTTGGGCAGAAAGCGCTTGCCGAAGAGGTGGAGCGCGCCACCGGCTTCCTGCACCATGTGGTCGGCCAGGACGCGTGCCGCGCTCTGGCCGTTCATCGGCTGGGCCTGCGCCGGCTGCGGCTGACCGCCCTGGCCCTGGAGCTGCGCCAGCAATTGCCGCAGCAGTTGCAGGACGCCGCCCCGGGCGCTGGAGGCCTGGCCGCCCACGCCGGGGACCTCGCCCCGCGCGGCCGCCAGCAGGTTGCCGATGCCGGATTTGCCGTCCGCGCCAGGGACGTCATGGGTCTCAATCGCGCGGTAGACATCGGGGTTCTGGAGCATGAATTCCGCAGCCGCCGCCACCTCGGGCGAGGCTTTTCCGCCCTCGGCCAGCTGATACAGCCGCTCGGGCGTCATCGCCTGGGGCTTGAACAGGCGTGCCAGCGGCGACGCGTTCCCCTGGAGCATGTGATCCGCCAGGATGCGGGAGGCATCCCGCGCGTCCATGGGCGGCTCGGCAGGGGCGGACCGTTGCTGGGCGCGGGGTGCCACCGGCGCCACACGCTCCGGGTCGGCCAGGGGGCTGCAGCGTGGAGCCGCCGGTGGGCTGGGGCGACGAAAGCCCTGAAAGGGCGCCCTGTGCGGCCGCCTCGAAGTCGTCCGATTCCGACAGGCCGTCGGCTGCGCCCCCGTCGTTCGTCTCGATCTGGCGATAGGACTCGGGGTTCTGGAGCATGAACTTCGCCGCCGCCGAGACGGTGGGCGAGGTGTCGCTGTTGGGCCGTTTGGCCAGTTGGAAAAGCGTGTTGGGGTCGATGGAGGGCACATGGTTTTGCCGCATGAAGGCCGCGATGGCGCCGGAGGCGGCCTGCTCGTTCATGGGGACCGCGCTCTCTGGCGTGCTGTCCTGCAGTTGCGCGTCGTAGCCGCCGCGCGCCGCGAAGTCGAAACTGGAGACGTCCGCGGTACCGTCACCGCCGGAAGGGTCCAGCAGCGCGTAGACATCCGGGTGGGTCAGCATGAAATTCGCCGCTTCCGAGACGTCCTCGGGCGTTTGGCCCGAGGTGTTGCGGGCCAGCCCGTAGAGCCCATTCGGCGTCTGCGTTTCGATGCCGTTCTGGTGCATGTATTTCGCCAGGGCTGCCGCGGCCTCCTTGGTCTGCGCGGCCGTGTTGCCCGCCGTCTTGCCGGGCTGGGAGCGCCCGATGGTGATGCTGAGAGAGGCTGTGTAGCCGTTGACCGTGGTGTTCATGGACGCCGCCTTCGTTGGACAACGGAGGCGACCGCTTGCGGCCACGCTCCCTGCCAGGGTTGAGAAAGGTGTCTCGGAGTTCGAGACGGAATGAATGGGAAAACGTTGTGCTTCGCGACCCCGAAAATCACTGCGTCGACAGCGGTGCCGCGTGGATCGGATGCGGCCTGCAGCAGGCCTGCCACGGGGCCCGGACCCCTGCGGTGGGTGCCGGGCCACCAGGGTCAGGTGGTGGGCAGGGCCTGGTCGCGAAACGGCAGCGCCGCATCGGTGAGCAGCCACTGGATCAGGTGGGCCGGGCTCAGATGCTCGGCCAATGCGATGGCCTGCGCCGACAGCTGGACCTTCGTGTCGCCCAGCCCTTGCTGCACCAGGGCGCGCGCGGCTTCGAGCACCAGGGGCCTGGCCGCCTCGATCGTGCCCGCGGGGTCGCCAGCGTCCACCAGCCGGCGGCGTGCATGCACCGGCACCTCTGCCAGCCGCACGATCGAGGCGATCAGCGCGGCTGAAGGGGCCATGCCTCCGGGGTGAAAGCCTTTCTGGGCGTCGACCAGCAGCCATTCGCGCTCTTCGTCGATGCACGCGATCGCGTCGCCGCAGACGGGGGGCACGGCTGGGCCCGACAGGCCGCTGGGAGCGCTCAGGCGCTCGAAGTCCGCGCTGTTGGCGTGCACCTGCGAAAGCCGGTTGTCCGAGAACAGGCGAAGGGTGCGGTTCAATTCCCGCCCCTCCTGGCCTGCCAGCGCCTCCAGCCGCACCAGCAGGCCCTGCACGGCCATGTGCCGCTGCGTCAAAGCGCTTTCGCAACCGGGCAGCAACAGGTTGCTGGACACCCAGAGCCCGGAAGAGCGGGGGAATCCGTCATCCAGAAGAATGGGAGGCTGGACCATGGACACGAGCCGCAGGCGAACGCCCGCGCCGTCATGGGGAACGATCCGGTGCGCTCCAGCGCCCCAGGCCTGGGGCGGCTGCCTGTCGGCGGCGCTCATTGAGGGTGAAGGCATGGCGATGCTCCGAAGAAGGCGGGACCCGCCGCGCGCGCGGCTGGCGCGCCATTGCGGTGGGGGCGCGGGTACTCGGTCTTGCGCAGGCCGCCCTGCGGCGTGATGCGGTAGATGATGTCGTCGCCGCGGGCTTCGATCCGCTGCCAGCCATGGCGCTCCATGAAGCGCAGGCAGCGGTGGTTGTCGTTCTCCACCGCGACCAGAATCTCGGCTTTCAGCGAAAACAGCCACTGCAGCGCCGGCTTGAGCAGCAGGGCCCAGAGGCCGTGGTAACGCGGCAGCACCGCGATGTGGGCCTGTTCTCCATCGAACAGGATGCCGCCGATCGGCGCGCCATCGGACTCGAAGCCGATGGATGGGCATTCGGCGTAGAACGCGGCGAAGGCGTCGCGGGTGACCGTCTGCGTGTAGTCCTGGGCGCAGCCCGCCGCGTAGCGGGCTGAATCCGCGTCGTAGAACACGCCCAGGTCGGCCTGGGGAGTGAGCTTCAGCATGGCGGCGGCCCTATGCGAGATCGCCAGCGATCTCGGGCTCCAGCTGGAGCAGTTCGCGCATGGATTTGCGCACGTGCTCGTCGCCGCTTTCCAGGCAGCTTTGTGCGTGGTAGTGCCAGGTCGGGTCGCCCAGGATGTTCAGGCACAGGGCCTTGAGTTCCGGGGCGGTGTCCTCGCCCAGCGTGTTCAGGTACTGAAGGGCCTCTTGCGTGTAGCCCCGCTGGATCGCGATGAGCACCGGAAAGATCAGGTACTCCTCGGTGTCCGGGCTGAGCGCATTCAGCTCCTCCAGCATGGTTTCCGCTTCGTCCAGCTGGTTCTCGCGGATGGCGTTGACCAGGGAGACGGCCAAGGCGGCGATGGGATCTTCGTGAACATTGGAGTCGTCCATGGTCATTGCCTTTCAAAAGAATGGAGGAAGAAGCGTCCGCGTCAGGCGCGGATGTGCATGTGCATGTCGATCGACACGCGGGTTTCGGTGGTGCTGGCGGGCAGCTGGGGCAGCTGTGGCAGTTGCGGCAGGCCCTTGCCGAGGGACAGGCCCGCGGCCACCCCCTGGTTGGCGGTGTCGATCACCGACTGCATCACGCCGCTGATCACGTCCTTCACCACGGACTGGATGCGGTCCTGGATGCCGGCACGCAGGTCCGAGCCCAGCTGGCTGCCCACGCCGCCAGCGCTCGGCGACGATGCGCCGCCCGTCGGTTGCAGGCCCTGCAGGCCCTTGGCCATGACCTGATCGACGATGCCCTGGATGGCCTGGTCCGCCACGCCGAGCAGCTTTTCCTGGATGGAGTTCTGCAGGCCTTGCTTGAGGTCCGAGGCCACCTGGCGGCTGCCCGACTTCAGGCCCGTCGCGTTGCGCGGGCTGCTCACGTTGGACAGCGTGTCCTCGAGCACGCCCTGGCCGAGCGCTGCCAGCGCGCTGTTCTGGTCGAGCCCCAGCTTGGGCAGCAGCGTGTACAGGGCGGCTTGCACAGCGGCCTGGATGGCCATGTCGACGGCGTTGTGCACCGAGTTCTGCACCGATTCCTTGACGGCCTCGCGGCGGGTCTGCGGCGGCACTTCGTCCGGGCCCTGGGCCTGGCGCGAGCCATCCGCGCCGCGGCGGCCGCGGGTCTGCACGGCCGTGCTGGCGGCGTCCTGCAACGCACCGCCGACCAGGTTCGTGCCGGTGCCGACCGCGTTCGAGTCGTTGTTGGGGTCCAGCGTCTGCTGCAGGCTGAGCATCAGCTTGTCGATGGTGCTCTGGACGACCGTGTCGACCGCATCGCGGGCCGCGGTTTCGGCAGCGTCTCGCGCGCCCTGGCGGAAGCCCGTCGGAGGCGTGTCGCACAGCTCGTCCACGCCCTGGCGGTTGGTCGTCAGGCGCGTGCCGGACAGGTCGTCTCCGTCCTGGCGCAGGCCGGGCGAGCGGGTGTCGGGCAGGTCATTGGCGCCCTTGCGGAAACTCTCGCCATCGGCGAAACGGCCCGCGCGCGAGGAACTCAGGCCGCCGCTGGTGGCCGCGCCGATCGTGTCCACCGCCAGGCCACCCAGCAGCGATGTGCCGTTGGGGTCCAGCACCTTGGACGCGGCCTTGGTGACCTCCTGCGTGGCCAAGTCGATGGTGGAGTCCACCGCCAGGCGCGCCACGTTCTTGGCGATGCCGCCGGGCCCGAAATTGGAGGCGGTTTCCATGGCGCCCAGCGCCAGGTCCTTGATGCCGTTCAGGGCCTGAGACAGGTTGCCTTTGGCAATGCCCTTGGCCAGGCCCACGGCGCCCTTCTTGATGCTCGTGAGGCCGCCCTCGACGCTGTCCACGGCGGTGTCCACCACCTTCTGGGCGACGCTCTGCACCTTCTTGAGCACCTTGTCGAGCGCCCCGTCCAGTAAGGTATTGGCCGCCAATGCGGCCGGCGTGAGGTTGATGGCGCCGCGGGCGATGTCTCCGCCCGCCTCTCCCAGCTTCTTGAGACCGGCCGCCGCCCCTTTCAGATCGAGCGTGGCCAGGCCTTTGGCAATCTGCCCTACGCCCTGAACAGCCTTTTCAATGCCCTTCGCGATTGATTTGAACGCGTTTTTTTATCGCACCCATGGATTGACCCCTTGCAGTTGATGAAGAAATGCACTGGACGGCAATCGGCCTTTTCGGAACGGAAAGGGGGCGGTTGCAGGACCCAACGCGGAGGTTCCGACTTTCCGCGTGGCAAGCGTATGTAAACGCTCTGTATGCGATGCGGATTGCGGCCATGCGAAGTGCGGCGGGCTCCGGCGTGGCGCGGGAGAGCGGCGCGCCGCAGGGCTCGTTGGGGCGCCTGCGAGGCGTCGCAGGGGCCGGCGCCCCGCGAATCCGTCCTTTGCACTGCGGGGTGGGCAGGCAGGTGATAATCGCCGCCATGCCTCATCCGCGTCCTTGCCTGGCGGCACCCTTCCCCCTTCGTTGGCGCAAGCCTGCGAACTGACACCCCTGGTGCGCCGCGCGGGCGCGCATCCCAAAAAAGTCTCCCTCCGCTGCCTCGGCAGCCGCGGACGCGCCCGGACCGGGCCGCGCCGTGTGACGGGAGTGCATTTCCCAACGGGGGCCGGGCCCGGCACCCCAAGCATTCAAGAGGTCAAAGCCATGCTGCTGATGGTCGACAACTACGACAGCTTCACCTACAACATCGTCCAGTACTTCGGAGAGCTGGGTGCCGAGGTCGAGGTGTACCGCAACGACGAGATCACGCTGGAGGGCATCGCCGCACGGGCGCCCGACCGGCTCGTCATCTCTCCCGGGCCGTGCTCGCCGGCCGAAGCCGGCATCTCGGTGGCCGCCATCCACCACTTCGCCGGCAAGCTGCCCATCCTGGGGGTGTGCCTGGGCCACCAGGCCATCGGGGCGGCATTCGGCGGCACCATCGTGCGGGCCCAGGAACTGATGCACGGCAAGACCAGCGTGATCACCACCACCCAGCAAGGCGTGTTCGCCGGCCTGCCCGAGCAGTTCACGGTGAACCGCTACCACTCGCTGTCCATCGAGCGGGCCACCTGCCCGGACGTGCTGGAGGTGACGGCCTGGACCGACGACGGCGAGATCATGGGCGTGCGCCACAAGACGCTGGACATCGAGGGCGTGCAGTTCCACCCGGAAAGCATCCTCACCGAGCACGGCCACGCCATGCTGCGCAACTTCCTGCAGGCGCGGCCATGATCGAGACGCACCAGCTGCTCCTGTTCATCGCGGCCGGATGGCTGCTCAACCTCACGCCCGGGCCGGACGTGCTCTACATCGTCACGAACGCGCTGAAATCCGGCGTGCGCGCCGGGCTCGTCGCGGGCTTCGGGATCACGGCCGGGTGCTTCGTGCACATCGTCGCGGCGGCCGTGGGCGTGGGGGCGTTGCTGGCCGCGTCGGCCACGGCCTTCACGGCACTCAAATGGGTGGGGGCCGCCTACCTGCTGTGGATGGGCGTTCGCATGCTGTGGGCCAGGGCCCCTGCCGGCGCGGCCGATGGCGCCGATCTGGCCGCCGCGCGCGCCGCGCCCTCGGCGCCAGCTTCGCTGAAGAAGGTGTTCCTGGGCGGGTTCTGGACCAACGTGCTCAACCCCAAGGTGGCCATCTTCTTTCTGGCCTTCGTGCCCCAGTTCATCGCACCGGGCACCGAGAACAAGGCCTGGGCCTTCGTGCTGCTGGGCGTGCTGTTCAACATCAACGCCATTCCGGTCAACGCCGGCTGGGCGCTGGCGGCGGCGTGGATGGCCCGCCGCCAGGGTGCGATCCAGCGAGGCATGCATTGGCTGGACCGCGTGGCCGGTGCGATGTTCATCGGTTTCGGCATCCGGCTTGCGCTCTCCGAGCGTCCCGGCGCCTGAGTTTCATTCGAGGAAACGGAATGTCCATTACCCCCCAGGAAGCGCTGCAGCGCACCATCGAGCACCGCGAAATCTTCCACGACGAGATGCTGCACCTGATGCGCCTCATCATGCGCGGCGAACTGTCGCCCGTGATGACGGCGGCCATCGTGACCGGCCTGCGCGTCAAGAAGGAAACCATCGGCGAGATCGCCGCCGCCGCGCAGGTCATGCGCGAGTTCTCCAACAAGGTCCACGTGCCGGACACCACGCACATGGTGGACATCGTGGGCACGGGCGGCGATGGCGCCAACACCTTCAACATCTCCACCTGCGCGATGTTCGTGGCCGCCGCTGCCGGCGCCAAGACCGCCAAGCACGGCGGGCGCGGCGTCTCCAGCAAGAGCGGCAGCGCCGACGTGATGGAGTCGCTGGGCGTGCACATCAACCTGCCGCCCGAGGCCATCGCGCGCTGCATCGCCGAGGTCGGCATCGGCTTCATGTTCGCGCCCAACCACCACCCCGCCATGAAGAACGTGGCGCCGGTGCGCAAGGAAATGGGCGTGCGCACGCTGTTCAACATCCTCGGGCCGCTCACCAACCCGGCGGGCGCGCCCAACATCCTCATGGGGGTGTTCCACCCCGACCTGGTGGGCATCCAGGTGCGCGCGCTGCAGCGGCTGGGCGCCGAGCACGCCGTGGTGGTCTATGGCCGCGACGGCATGGACGAGGTCAGCCTGGGCGCGGCCACGTTGGTGGGCGAGCTGAAAAAGGGCGAGATCACCGAGTACGAAATCCACCCCGAGGACTTCGGCCTGGCCATGGCCAGCAACCGGACCCTGAAGGTGGACACCCCCGAGCAGTCGCGCGAGGTGCTGCTGGGCGTACTGCGCGGCCAGCCCGGCCCGGCCCAGGACATCGTCTGCCTGAATGCCGGCGCGGCGCTGTATGCCGCCAATGTGGCCGACTCGATCGCGGACGGCATCGTCCGCGCCCGCGCCGCCATTGCCAGCGGAGCCGCCCTCGCCAAGCTGGAGCAACTCGTCGCGCGCACCCATGCGCTGGCGGCGGACTGAGGGGGGCCCTATTGCGGAGGGTCGGGTGCCCGCCGCGGTCGTCCATCGATACAAAAGAGGCTCTAGGAGCCGGAGAAGGTTTTCGACATGAGTGACATCCTGAACAAGATCATTGCCGTCAAGCGCGAGGAAATCGCGGCAGCGCAAAAGAAAGCGTCCCTGGCCGCCATTCGCGCGGATGCGGAAAGCCGCGTGCTCACGCGCGACTTCGAAGGGGCGCTGCGCGCAAAAATAGCCAAGGGCCAGGCGGCGGTGATCGCCGAGGTCAAGAAGGCCAGCCCGTCCAAGGGCGTGCTGCGCGCGGATTTCATTCCCGCCGACATCGCCCAGAGCTATGCCGAGGGAGACGGCAAGGTGAGCGCGGCGTGCCTGTCGGTGCTGACCGACCGGCAATTCTTCCAGGGCCAGCCCGACTACCTGAAGCAGGCGCGCGCCAGCTGCCAGCTGCCGGTGCTGCGCAAGGATTTCATGGTGGACGCCTACCAGATCTATGAATCGCGGGCCATGGGCGCCGATGCCATCCTGCTGATCGCGGCCTGCCTGGACGATGCGCAGATGGCCGATTTCGAGGCCATCGCCCGCAGCCTGGACATGGCAGTGCTGGTGGAGGTGCACGACGGCGCCGAGCTGGACCGGGCGCTGCGCCTGCGCACGCCGCTGGTGGGCATCAACAACCGCAATCTACGGACCTTCGAGGTGTCGCTCTCGACCACCCTGGCGCTGCAAAAGAACGTGCCGGCCGACCGCCTGCTGGTGACCGAGTCGGGCATTCTCTCGCCCGCCGACGTGCGGCAGATGCGCGATGCGGGCGTGAACGCCTTCCTGGTCGGCGAGGCCTTCATGCGGGCGCCGGAACCCGGCGAGGCCCTGGCCAAGCTGTTCGCCTGACACCGGTTTGCTGGATGCTATTAAATTAATAGCTATATGCCCTAGATCTTATTGTGCTGGAGGCTGTTTTGAGCATGAATGATTCCGTGGCGCCGTCCACCCAGCTGCACAGCGCCGATCCTGCCGACTGGCCCGTGGCGGCCGGATGGCAGCCCCTGGTGGATGCCTTTTTCGCCGGTGCGCGGGGGCAGGCGCTGCTGGCGTTTCTGAAGGCACGGCTGGCGGATGGCGCCGCCATCTTCCCGCCCCGGCCGCTGCGCGCGCTGGAGCTGACCCCGCCCGATCAGGTGCGCGTGGTCATCCTGGGGCAGGACCCGTACCACGGCCGCGGGCAGGCCGAGGGCCTCGCGTTTTCGGTGGCGCCCGGCGTGCAGCTGCCGCCTTCGCTGCGCAACATCTTCAAGGAGATGCAGCGCGACCTGGGCACCCCCTTTCCCGCCTGGCCCGAGCCGGGCGGCAGCCTCGCCAAATGGGCCAAAAATGGCGTGCTGCTGCTCAACACCTGCCTCACGGTGGAAGAGGGCCAGGCCGCCATCCATTCCGGCAAGGGCTGGGAGGAGCTCACCGACGCAGTGATCCGCCATGTGGCCGAGGGCGATCGGCCGGTGGTGTTCATGCTGTGGGGCTCGCACGCCCAATCCAAGCGCGTTTGGATTCCGGGCGACCGGGGCCATCTGGTGCTCGCCGCCAACCACCCTTCGCCGCTGTCCGCGCTGCGCCCGCCGGTGCCGTTCATCGGGTGCGGGCACTTCGGCAAGGCGCGGGAGTTTCGCCAGCAGCACGCCGAGAAGTAGCCACGGCGTGAGGGCTGGGCGGGCCCCCACGCTTTGCAAAGGGGGCTTCGCCAGCCCCTGAGCTGCTTCGGGTTTTGAGAGTCTTTCCGCAGTACCACAGCCATCCTTCAGGCTGTAGATTGACTTCGTCAAGGTTTTCCATGCCCTCAGGAAATGTGAACCGTCGCGGCCATGCCGCAAGGGCACCGTCCGGTCCTGCCACCACGCCACCTTCGCAAGGCGCGTCTCCCTCGGCCAGTACATCGGCAGGGCGGCAGCGCGGCTCCTCGGTCCACCAAGGCGGGCCTTCGGATACTTTGCGCTCGCGCAGCGGTGCGGAGGCCAGTGGCTCTGCCAACGCCGCGGCACAGCGTCCCCGAACCAGCGCCCTCCCGCAGCGCGGTGTCTTGGAAACAGCGTTGGCGCGCCCTTCGCCTGCAGCCCTGGCGGCGGGCAGAACCATCGACGAGGCGGTTCCCTTCCTCCAGCAATATCACACGGCCTCGGACAGGATGTCGATGGCGACCCATGCTCCGGCCATGCGCTTCACATCGTCCCGTGCTTTCCCGAGAGCCCAGGCTGCCATGGAGGCGCTGGGCAAGCTGACGATGGGCCAGGCGCAAAAGCTCGGCCCACTCTTTCCGGTCTTTATTGAGCAGCAGCGGACGATGGCTGCTTATCGCCTGGTCATGACGACGCCCAAAGTTGACGTCAAGCCGCTGCGGGATAAGCTTCTTTCTTATCCTGACATGGCGACCGCCCGGGCATTGTGGACCCGCTATATCGAGCAAACGGATACGCAACTCAAAGAGCTGGAGCCTTGTGCCGTCGCGTTGGCAGAAACCCTGAAGTCGCTAGGGAAGCGGGAAACGTTCGAATCGACGGCCGGTGCCGAAACAACGCTCAAGGCTGCAGTCATGGGCACGGCCGAGAGCCGGCTCATCGCCATCAATTCGCACGTGGATCGAGTGATGCTGAGCATCATGATGCTGACGCTGGCCGACGAGACTGAAAGCGTGACCGGCCAGACCCGGGAAATGCAGAAAGGACTCGTCGGCGATGTCGTGCGCATGCGCGGCGTCGTGGATCTGCTGCAGGACGCGCGCGTCGGGCCCCTGCCTGGCAAGGAGGCATGGCTTCAAAACTACGTGAAGGTGCTGGAACACCACGCGCACGATCACCTCACGGCCGCGACCCGGGATCTGCCGCCGGACCAGGACCTGGCCGCATCACCGGTCGGCAGGGCGGCGCTGGAAATGGCGGCGAGCATCCGGCTCCTGACCACCGAGATCGGCGAGGTGCTCAACGCGTACAAGCTTTCGCCACAGATCGCAGAGCGCGTCCATGAGTTCACTACGGAGGGGCAGGCAACGACCGCGCGTGAGGCTCCGCTCGAGTCGGAAGAGCCCGCCGCCGCAGCGCAGGAAGCCGCGGCCTCCGATCAGGCGGCTCAGGCGCAGTCGTCCAGGCCCGGCCGCAAATCCCGCCGCCATGCGAAGGCCACGCACTCCGCATCGGGGGCATCGGCTGCCTCGGCTTCGAAGCCCGGCTTGTCGGTGCAGCAGCAGGTCTGCATCGAACTGGCGCAAGCACGCGTCAACCAATTCCGCAAGCCGCCAGCGGCGCCGTCCGGAGCGCGCTTCGACTTCTTCGCCCTGGCGGCGTCGATGAAGCAGGACACGAAGGACATCCGGGCTGCGCTCGACGCCGGCACCGATCCCGTCAATGCGGGCCAGATGATGCGCCGCGCGCTGGTGGAATGGTTCGGCCAGCCCGGCATCTGGGCCCAGCGCAGCCAACAGCTTGACGGTTTGACCGGCGTCGAACTGGAGCCGAAAACGGTCGAGTTGCAAAAAGAGGTGGCCCAGCGCGCTGTACAGGTGCAGACCTTGCACGAGCAGGTCAGTGCGTTCGAGATCGATCTCGTGAAGCAATACGCGCTGCCGAGGGCAAACCATGTGTCCATGCTGCTGAACTCCGGCGCGGCCGTGCCGGACGGGGCGGTCCGCAAGCTGCCGTCCGACGGCGATCCGGATGGCGACCACGGCACGCTGTTCGAAGTGCGCCTTGCTGTGGAGCCACTGTCGAACGGGCAGCCAGCGGCACCTCTCTATGTGCACTTCCATACCAAGAACGTGGTAGGAACCGATGCCATCGCCAATATCTCCCCCGGCGAGCTGGCGGCAGTGCATGTCAAAACGGCCGAACAGCGCGCGCTGGGCCGCAAGTGGGAAGCCCTCAATGCCGCGTTGCTAGGACCAGTGCACCGTGGCGCCTTGACGGATCAGGTACTGGTGGATCTGCAAAAGTCCATGAAGGCATGAGTTTGCAGCCCTTGCCCATCGCGTTCGAAGGGTAGGCCCGTGTCCGGCGAACACGTGCAATCGGCAGGCACCTCTCGGAACGACCGTGGCCATCGCGCTGTGCAGGATCAGGCGGCAGTGCCCGCTGACGACCAGCATGCCAGCGTGTCGGCCAGCCCATCCAGCCACTTGACGGAGCGCCTTGTTCCCCGCTCCAGCGGCGCCGCGGCGAGCCATGGGGCGCCTGCGCCCCGTGCGCAGTTGCCCGCGCAGCGGGTACCGACGCCGGCGCAGCAACAGCAGATTGAGAAACACGAAAAAAAGCAGGTAGCCATGGCCGCCGCCCAGACGGTTGGCGGTGCAATGGCTTATCTCCGTACTTTCGACCAGCTTTGGACGCGCGGGCTCGTCACGGTCGAGAAACAGCAGCGCACGTTGTGGATGGCCTTTCAGTCGGCAGATCGCGGCATTGCGGCCTTCAAGGAGATGACCGAACTTCACCGGGCCGGTGAGGACGGACGAACATCGTTCGTGGCCCTCTACAACAAGCGCGCAGCGCTGGCCGCCACCTTGGTGGGCTACCTTCCCCCATTGCCTGCCGAGGCAGGCTACTCGCTTTCGCAACGCATGCTCCAGGCGCGCTCGGAGCCAGTGGACCTGCCAGCGCTGGACCGCGACCTGCATGCCTACCTCGGTCAGGTTGATCTCGCCGTCGAGGCGATCGAACCTTATCTCCGTGCGACTTCCGAGGCGATCGAAAACCTGAGTGCGCCCGCCCATCTCAAGGCCTATCCGACGATGACCGAGAACTTGAAGGAGGCCATCCTCACGCTCACGAATCTGCGGATGAGAGCGTTCGATCTGCACAAGGAGCAGATCTGGACATTGTGCAATCGCATGGTGGTTGCAGAAGGCTTGAATGGCACGGAGATTCTTCGAGAGACCGTCGCGCTGCTGACCTGTGCGGCAAACCTGTCGGACGCCCCTGCGATCGACCTGCTGCAGGATGCCCGCATCCCCCGGCAGCAACCGATGGTGAGCCGCATGGAAAACGGCGCTTTGCTTTTGCGTGAGCACGCCGAGACATTCATCGTGCTCGCGAGCCGCCACTTCGACACCGAAACCGGTGCTTCGCAGTCCGGCGCTCTCGACTTCGCCAAGCGGCTGGTAGCCGCCGTCGGCGCGCTGGCCCAGCAGTGCGATGCGGTGCTGAACGCCCACAAAGTCTCCTACACCGTTGGCAAGCTGTTGGAAGGCAACACATTCCTGGGACATCCGACGCGACGCGAAACCGCAGCGTTGCCGGACGACGATGCGCAGAGCGATTCGGTGTTGGAAGAAACCGCCGCGTCCGGTTCCGCTCGCGCAACACGGCCCACGCGATCCGGTATGGGCAAGGCACGCAAAGCCTTCGCGCGCAACAAGGCGGATCAGGAGACCGCCCCTGCGCTGTCCCTGCGACAGACGGTCGTGCTGGAGCTGGCCCAGGAGCGTCTGAAAACGTTCCCTGCGCCAAAGCTCGGCGGGCTGCGCGGGCCTGGCGACTTGTTGGCGCTGGCCGAATCGATGCACAAGGACGCTTGTGCAATCAGCGCAGCGATGGACCCGCGCACCGAGCCGCTGAGCGCCGTGCGGCAGATGCGGCAAACGCTCGATGGATGGTTCGGCGTACGGGGGCAGTGGCAGGCCCGGCGCGAGCAGCTGGCGGCGGCGGGCGTGGCGGGGATGCCATCGGTCTCGGACGCGCTCCAGGCGCTGAATGAGCGCATCGCGGCGATCGAGGGACTGCACCGGTCCGTCGATGCCATCGGGGCCGATCTGATCAAGACCTTTCCGTACCCTGACCTGAAACATGTGTCGCACCTGCTGAACATGGCGACTGACGCCGAGGCGCAAGGGTCGGCCCCGCGGATCGGCGCTCCCCGCAAGCTGCCATCGCACGGCGACCTCGACCACCGCCACGGCACCCTGTTCGAAGTGAAGATCGATACGGGAAAGCTGGCGGATGGCCGGCCCGCGCCCGCGCTCTACGTGCATTTGCATGCCAAGGCGCCGATCACGGCCGAGGCGTGCCGCACCGTGCCTTTCGAAGCCCTTGACGCGTTTCATGTGAAAACTGCCGATCAGCGGGGCAAGGGTCCGACCTGGGAGTTGCTCAACGACGCCCTGCACAGCGTGCACCGGGGCGTGCTCGACGCCGAGGTGCTGAAAGCGCTGCAGCACCGCATGGCAGGCCCCTGATCCTGCAGGCCTGCCCTGCCGCCTGTCACAGTCCCGGCAACTCTTGCTTCAGCCGCTCCAGAAAGGCCTGTGCAGCCACGGGCAACGCGCGGCCGGCGAGGGTCTGCACTTCAATGTCGCGCAGGTCCATGCCCGGGTCGCCGAGGGGCCGGGCCACGATGGCGCCTGCGGCCACGGCATGGCGCGTGGCGATTTCGCTCGATACCGATACGCCGCCGCCATGCGCCACGAACTCCAGCACCGTGCGGGCGTGGTTGCTGACCAGCACGGGCTCCAGTTGCAGGCCCTGGCGGCTGCAGGCCATGTCGATCATCTGGCGCACGATGGTTTCCTGCGGCGGCAGCACGAGCGGGAACCGGGCCATCTGCGCCAGGCTGACGCGGCTGGCGCCGGCCAGCGGGTGCCCGGGCGGCAGCATGGCGAGCACGGGCGCGCTCTGGCGGTGGGCCACCTGGATGCCGGGCTGCGGCGCGCGGCTGAAGCACAGGCCGATGTCGGCCACACCCGTGCGCACGGCCTCCGGCACCTGCGCGGTGGGCAGCGCCGTCACCGTGAAGCGGATGCCCGCATGCTCGCGCTGGAACGCCACGCACAGCCGGGGCACCAGTTCGTTGGCGAACACATCCGAGGTGGCCAGGCGCACCTGGCCCGCACGCAGCCCGAGCAGCGCGCCGATCTCGCCCAGCGCGCGCTCCGCGTCCAGCCCGGTGCGCCGCGCATGCGTGGCGAGGATCTCGCCGGCCGCCGTCAGCACCATGCCGCGCGGGTGCCGCTCGAACAGCGGCGTGCCCAGTTGCGCCTCCAGCCCCGCGATCTGGCGGCTCAGGGCCGATGCGGCCACGTGCAGCCGGGCGGAGGCTTCGGTCAGCGATCCGCATTGCGCCACTTCGAGGAAGTAGCGCAGGGCGGTGTCTTGCAGCAGGTGGGCTCGCATGGTGGAGAAAGGCGCAAACGGCTTTGAAGGGGCTTGGAACGGGTTTGCTCGGGAATGTGCAAAGTATCGAGTGCTTTGCCGTTGCGGCAAAGGTCTTTGCCGAATTGCTGTTGGTCAGCAGGCGCACCGATTCCTAAGATGGCCCCTTTTGCCGCGTGCCCGATCGGAGTGCTCCATGCGATTCGTGAATTTCACCCGTTGCCTGCTCGTTGCGTTGTCGCTCACCGCGACGGCCGGCGGGGTCTCTGCGCAGGCCTGGCCCAGCCACCCCGTGCGCGTGATCGTGCCGTTTCCGGCCAGCGGGGCCACCGATCTGGTGGCGCGCGTGGTCACGCAGCGCGTGTCGCAGGACCTGGGCCAGCAGATGGTGGTGGACAACCGGCCCGGCGCGGGCGGCACCATCGGCGCGGCCGAGGCCGCCAAGGCCCCGGCCGACGGCTACACGCTGCTGCTGACCACCAGCAGCACGCACGCGATCTCGCCCCACCTCATGCCGCGCCTGGCCTATGACCCGCGCAAGGACTTCACACCCGTGGCCCACGTGGCGGACGCCGCCAGCGTGCTGCTGGTCACGCCCTCGCTGCCCGTCAAATCGGTGGCGGACCTGATCGCCTACGCCAAGGCGCACCCCGGCCAGCTCAACTACGCCAGCAGCGGCAACGGCACCATCGTGCACCTCAATGCCGCGGCCTTCAGCGCGCAGGCCGGCATCGAGATGACGCACGTGCCGTACAAGGGCACGGCCCAGTCGATTGCCGACCTGGCGACGGGCCAGGTGCATGTGCTGTTCGACTCGATTCCCACCGGCATGCCCCACGTGAAGAGCGGCCGCCTGCGGGCCCTGGCCGTGACCAGCCAGCAGCGCAGCGCGCTCGCGCCCGAGCTGCCCACGCTGGCGGAGTCCGGCCTGCCCGGCTATTCGTCGGTGACCTGGTTCGGCGTGTACGCACCGGCCGGTGCGCCGCCCGCGCTGGTGGAGCGCATCCACCAGGCCTTCGCCAAGGCCATGCAGGCCCCGGACGTCATCGCCAGCCTGGCCAAGCTGGGCGTGGAGCCGGCCCGGCCCAGCACGGCCGCGCAGTTCGCCGCCATGGTGCAGGCCGACAGCGCACGCTGGGCCGCCGTGATCCGCGAGCGCAAGATCACCCTGGAACAATGAGTCCGCCCCGAGCGCCTTTCCCAACCCAAGGAGACAAGACATGACCCAAACGCCCCCACCGAACGCCACCGCCCTCGACTGGGGCCAGCCCTACGCCTCGCACCGCAGCCCCGTCATGGGCCGCAACATCGTTTCCGCCTCGCAGCCCCTGGCCGCCCAGGCCGGGCTGCGCATGCTGATGGCCGGCGGCAACGCGGTGGACGCGGCCATTGCCACGGCCATGGCGCTGACGGTGGTGGAGCCCACGGGCTGCGGCATCGGCAGCGATGGCTTCGCCATCGTGTGGGATGGCAAGGAACTGCACGGCCTCAATGCCTCGGGCCGCTCGCCGGCGGCCTGGACGCCCGAATACTTCGCCCAGCGCGGCGGCATTCCCGAGTCCGGCTGGAACGCCGTGACCGTGCCCGGCGCGGTCTCGGCCTGGGTCGCGCTGTCGAAGCGGCTGGGCAAGCTGCCGTTCGCGCAACTGGCGCAGCCCGCCATCGAATACGCGCGCGGCGGTTTTCCGGTCTCGCCCATCATCGCCACGCAGTGGGCGCTGGGGGCGGACCGGCTGGGTGCCCAGCCGGGTTTCGCGGAGTGCTTCATGCCCGGCGGGCGGGCGCCGCGCGCGGGCGAGATCTTCCGCAGCGAAGCGCATGCCCGCACCCTGGAGCTGATCGCCGACACCGGTGGCGAGGCCTTCTACCGCGGCACGCTGGCCCGCCAGATGGCCGCCCACGCGCAGGCGAATGGCGGCGCGATGACCGAGGACGACCTCGCCGCGCACCAGGCCGACTGGGTGGGCACGGTGAGCCAGCCGTTCGGCGACGCGGTCGTGCATGAAATCCCGCCCAACGGCCAGGGCATCGCCGCGCTGATCGCGCTGGGGCTGCTCGACGCCGTGGGCATCGGCACGCGCCCCGTGGACGACGTGGAGACGGTGCATGCCAGCATCGAGGCCATGAAGCTCGCGCTGGCCGACCTGTACGAGCACAACGCCGACATCGACGCGATGCGCGTGGCGCCGCGCGACCTGCTGGACCCGGCCTACCTGCGCGAGCGTGCCCTGCACATCGATCCGGCGCGCGCGGGCGATCCCGGCCACGGCGCGCCGCGCCGCGGCGGCACGGTGTACCTGGCGGCCGCCGATGCCTCGGGGATGATGGTGTCGTTCATCCAGTCCAATTACATGGGCTTCGGATCGGGCGTGGTGGTGCCGGGCACCGGCATCAGCCTGCAGAACCGGGGCCACGGCTTCAGCCTGGTGCCGGGCCATGCCAACGAGGTGGGCCCGCGCAAGCGCCCCTCGCACACCATCATTCCGGCGTTCGCCATGCATGCCGACGGCACGCCGCGCATGGGCGTGATCTCCGGCAGCACCGTCACGCAGCTCACCTTCAAGGAAGTGGCCGGCTTCACCGAAGGCATCGGCGTGGTCATCAACACCGCCGCGTACCCGATCACCAAGGACTACATCGACCAGGCCCACGCCGCCGGCCTCAAGGTGCACGGCTGGACCTTCGCCCAGGCCAACGCCGCCACGGCCGCCACCGAGTTCCGCAGCTACCTGGACATGGGCATGGACGGCATGTTTGCCAACTACCCGGACCTGGCGGTGGCGGCGCGCAATGCGTTCGTGAACAAGTAAGCCAGCCAGCTGGTCGCCTTCTGGCAGGCGACCGCCGGCAGCGCGCCGGCCGGTGGCCTGCCGGCGCGTGGCACCCGCCCTGGGTGCCGAAGACCGGCTCGCCTGTGTGCGGCGGACTCCTCTCGGGCAGCAGCCCTCGTGCAAGTATTTGCTAAGTGCTGCCTGCGAGATCAGCGCGACACGCCTGGTCCATCGCGGTTTTTGGCCTCTCTCTTCCCACTCGGCGTCGTATTTGGGTTGCTATTAAATTAATAGCTATACGCCCTAGAAAGATATGCGCTGGAGGCCATTTTTTCTCATGGCTCCATCTGTGCGATGGCGCTTTACCCGAACGCCATCCCGGGGTTTCCGTCAGTTAGAAATCAGCCACTCCCGCTATAAGCTGCAACAGACAGATACATAAATCGGGAGGGCTGGGGGGATGGAATGGCAACCTTGATACCGGCGCTGGGCGCCTGCGCGGGCCGCATGACCTCGGGCGAGCGCCGCCTGGCCGAGCGGCTGGAGCAGAAGCTGGAGGACGACTACCTGCTCTGGTGGGACGTGCCCATCGGCCCCAAGCAGACGCGGCCCGACTTCGTGGTGCTGCACCCCCGCCGCGGCGCACTCATCCTGGAAGTGAAGGATTGGCGCCTGGACACCATCCGCAACGCCACGCGCGAACGCTTCGAGATCGCGCCCGAGGGCCAGCTCAAGGTCGTCATGAGCCCGCTGCAGCAGGCGCGCCACTGCGCGATCCAGGTCGTCAATGCGCTGGAGCGCGACCCGCAACTGGTGCAGGGCGAAGGCCCCTACCAAGGCAAGCTCGCCTTCCCCTGGGGCCACGGCGTGGTCTTCACCCATATCACCCGCAAGCAATTCGAGGGCGCGGGCCTGGGCGAGGCGATTCCGTCCCACCTGGCCATCTGCAAGGACGAGATGTTTGAAGACGTGGACGCCGAGGCCTTCCAGCAGCGCCTGTGGGCCATGTACCCGCACACCTTCGGCCGCAAGAGCGCCATCACCCTGCCGCAGCTCGACCGCGTTCGGTGGATCCTGTTCCCCGAAGTGCGCGTGCCTCAGCAGCAAAGCCTGTTCGGGCAGGGCACTGGCGGAGAGGGGGGCGACAGCGACGACGATGAAGACGCCCGCCTGCCCGGCATCATGCGGGTGATGGACCTGCAGCAGGAGCAGCTCGCCCGCAGCCTGGGCGACGGTCACCGCGTCATCCACGGCGTGGCCGGCTCGGGCAAGACCATGATCCTCGGCTACCGCGCCGAACACCTGGCGCAGACGCAGACGGCGGGCGCCAAGCCCATCCTCATCCTCTGCTACAACGAGCCGCTGGGCGTGAAACTGGCGGCCACCTTCCAGGCCAAGGGACTGCAAGACCGCGTGCACGTGCGCCACTTCCACAAATGGTGCCGCGACCAACTGGTGACCTACCACCTGCTGCCCGAGGGCACGCAGCGCTGGCCCGTGGACAAGCTGATGGCCGAGTACGTGCAGCGCGTTATCCACGGCGTGGATGCGGGCCACATTCCCGCCGGCCAGTACCACGCCATCCTCATCGACGAGGGCCACGACTTCGCGCCCGAATGGCTCAAGCTCGTCACGCAGATGGTGGACCCGGCCACCAACAGCCTGCTGCTGCTGTACGACGACGCGCAGAGCATCTACGACCGCGCCGACAAGAAGAGCTTCAGCCTGAAAAGCGTCGGCATCCAGGCCCAGGGCCGCACCACCATCCTGAAGATCAACTACCGCAACACGCGGCAGATCCTGCAACTGGCCCACCGCATGGCCGGCGGCCTGCTCCAGCCCGAAGACGCCGTGGGCGGGGAGGACGGCATCCCGCTGCTGCAACCCATGAGCTGCGGTCGAGAGGGCCCGGAGCCCATCGTGATAGACCTGCCCACGCTGCCGGAGCGCGCCGCACGGGTGGCGGAATTGCTGGCGGACCAGCATGCGCAAGGGCATGCGTGGGGCGATATGGCGGTGCTTTGCCGGCATTACAGCGAGATGGAGGAATGCTCGGCGGCGTTGGTGCGAAAAGGGCTGCCGCACCGGATGCGAAAGAGGTCAGGGGATTACCGGCCGGAGGAGGACACGATCAAGGTCATGACCATGCATGCGAGTAAGGGGTTGGAGTGGGCGGTGGTGGCGGTGGTACAGAGTGATGAGCGAAATAAAGTGGAGAGGTCTGGGGTGGACATCGAGTTGCAGGCACGTCTGGCATATGTTGCGTCGACCAGAGCCACGCAAAGGTTATTGCTGACTGCAAATGTCGAGAGGTTTCATAAGAATCATGTTTGAACAATTGTTGAAATTCATTGATGTTAATTTGAGAGGGGGAGCGATGAAAAATAATCCATTAATTGATGAAATAACTTCGAAAGAAGAGATTGAATCGATCAAGGCAGTTTATAAAATATGTATCGATAGAGAAATTTTGAAATTGATCAGTTGATTCAAAGAAATAATTTTTTCATGCTCTTCCAAGGCGTTTTGCTAGGTGCTGCACTACAGAACCAAGCTAGCAAGCCATTTGTCGAGTTGGTGATAAGTATTGCTGGAATTCTTGTTTCCATTTATCAGCTTCAAATGGCATGTGGTGCGAAGTTTTGGCAGGAATGGTGGGAAAGTCGTGTGGATCACTATGAGAAGAAATTGCGGGAGATACAGACCAAGCAATCAGGTCATTTTTTTGATTTGTTCGTCAGTCCTTTCGAAGAAGTTCATGAAGAGATTCGAAAAAGATTTGCTATGAAGCGCGGCTCAGGATTTACCAACTTTCTAATATTGCGAGCATTTGGGGTGGGGCGCGCACCTATAAAAGTTAGCTTGGCTTTATTATTTGCTTGGATTATATTGACTTTGCATACTCTTGATTTTGGTGCCATCTCGAATTGGTCAATTCCTGTGAAGGGGTTTACTTTTGTTAATCTGACGGGGGCTAAATAAATATGCATTTTGTTCGCAAGAAAGAAATTGCCTGCTGCAGGATGCTGTAATTTGAAATTTTTTGCTCATGCGGAATCAACAATATCTCGCGCAAAAAATTCTCGATGATATTAGTTTGGGGAAATGATTTTCTCTTGCATGTTGTTGAATTGAATTGTGCTGGCTGTAGGTCATATTTTATCGATAATAATATGAATTTTTACCCTTATCCCGCTCTAGAGTTGTCGAAGCAGAAAAATGGTTTGCTGGAGGCAGATAAATTGTCGATTTCGACTTTTTGGAATAAGGTTGACTCTTATTTTGGAGAGTATGCATCCCTAGGTGTCGGTTGTTACATATTTTCTATTAGGGCTGGCAAAGGCGCTCTTCCTTGGTATGTGGGGCTCGCTGAAAAGCAATCATTTCAAAAGGAGTGCTTTACTCCGCATAAAATAAATCATTATAATAATGCGCTTGCCGCAAGGAAGGGCACACCTCTTCTAACAATTATTCCAAAGTACACGCCCAGTGGCGTGCTCTCCGGTCCAAATGGAAACGGACACAAAGATATTCAGAAGTTGGAAATAATGCTTATAGGAAATTGCCTGACTCGCAATAAGAGTCTTTCAAACCTGCGAGATACCAAAATCCTTCGGGAAATGGTGGTGCCTGGACTCTTAAATACGGCCCCCGGAAAACCGAGAAAAGAGGTTCAAACATTCAAATCTCTTCTTGGTCTTTAAAGGGTGATGCATTTTTATCTGCATTGTTTCGTGCCCCACGTGCGCCTTCCCTTCACTCAACCCCGCACCGACGCCCCCGTCGCATAAAACTGCCCACCAGCCACGTAATGCAGCGTGCGCAGTCCTTCCGGCGCTTCGTCGAAGTGCCAGTGCCCTTCCCGAAACACCCGCTCGTCCGCCCACGCGGCCACCACCTCGGCGATGAACAGGTCGTACGCCTGCTGGTTGTGCGGCTCGGGCACCACGCGGCACACCAGCCAGGCGGCGCAGCCCTGCACCAGGGGCGTGGCGTCGTGGCCGGGCGCGTGGAACAACCCCACGCCGTAGTGCTGCAGCTTGTCGGGTCGCGCCTTGGCGCTGTCGGTGCCCACGCCCACGGTGAGCGCGGCCATGGCCTGCGTGGGCAACTGCAGCGCGAACTGGCCGCTGGCTTCCACCAGCTCGCGCGTGCGCGTGGCCTTGTCGATCACCACGGTGACCTTCGGCGGGCTGAAGTCCAGCGCGCAGGCCCAGGCGGCGGCCATCACGTTGTCGGTGCCGGCGTGGTGGGCGGAGACGAGCACGGTGGGGCCGTGGTTGAGCAGGCGGTAGGCCTTGTCGAGCGGGACGGGGGTGAAGTGGGTGGGTGGCATGGCGGGAGGAGCGGCAGGGTGGATGGGATGGGGATGGGGATGAGGTGAGATGGGACTGGGTTGCAGGCAGCGGTTGGCGTGGGGTCGAAACGTGATGCTCTGCTTTTGATAGCAATATGCCCTAGTGTCAATTGCGCTGGTGGCCATTTTGATGCTTGGTTTATCAGCGCGGACCCGGAGGGTTTCCCCCACTGGCCCGAACCCCTCCGGGATGTCTCCAAGGCGGCGCGCAGCGTCCGCGGGCGCCGCGTGCCCGGGCAGGCGGCCGCTACCATCGTCCGATCCCTTTTTTGCCCGGCGACGGGTGCCACGGAGACAAAAGCCATGTTCAGTCATGTGATGTTGGGTGTGAGCGATCTGGAAGTGTCCAAGCGGTTCTACGACGCGGTGCTCGGCACGTTGGGCATCGCCCCCGGGTCCGCCCACAAGAACCGCTATTTCTACCGCAGCCCCACGGGCACGTTCGCGATCTCCACGCCCATCAACGGCGAGCCGGCCTGCCACGGCAACGGCAGCACCATCGGGTTCACCGTGCAGTCGCCGGAACAGGCGCAGGCGTTTCACGACGCGGGCGTCGCCCACGGTGGCACGACCTGCGAAGACCCGCCGGGCTTTCGCGAGGGCCCGAGCGGCGCGCTGTACCTGGCGTATCTGCGCGATCCGGACGGCAACAAGCTCTGCGCACTGCATCGGCCGCCCAAGGTGTGAGGCGCTCGCTGCGGTCGGGACGGCTTTCAGCGCGGCAGGCGTCAGCCCGGCGTTGAGGGCGGTTGGTGCGGTGGGTGGCCGGTGCCGTCCTCCGGGCCCGCGGGCAGGCCGGCCAGGAACCCCTCGATCCGCTGGGCCATCGCGTCGGGCCGTTCGCGGTGGGGCACGTGCCCACGCCGGGCAGGATGTCCACACGCGCCGGCCCGGCGGCCCAGCGGGCGATGCGCTCGGGCTGCTCCGTGGAGCCGTATTCGTCGCGGTCCCCATGCAGGGCCAGCACGGGGCAGGTGACGCGCGCCATGGCCTCGGCGAGCGACCAATCGGCAAAACCCGGGTGCAGCCAGGTGTCCACCCACGCGCTCAGCATCCAGCGCGCCTGGTCGGCGCCGTGGTAGCGGGCCAGGCGTTCCAGGGCGCCGGGTTGGTTGAACTGGTCGCGCGCCTCGCGGATGCCCTGCAGCGTGCGCTCTTCCACGCAGGCCTGGGCGGCGATGGTGATGAGCGCGTCGCAGTCGCTGCCCGCCGCGCCGCCGGGGCCGTCACCCGGCGTGCCCCGCGTTG